>JBKDJT010000189.1:0-2793 GCA_046345435.1 Bacteroidota bacterium | reverse complement strand
TGAAAATTATGCCAGAAAAGTTACCGGCGACAATAACAGAAGCTCATCTTTTGAACTGTCTGCATCTGATATTATAGGCGAAGAAACTTACAACTATAACTATCAACTAACTACACCATGGCGTGCATCAGTTTCTGCATCATACGTTTTCCGTGAGACAAAAGATGTAACAAGGCAAAAAGCTTTCATCACTGCAGATCTCGAGTTGATCAACTATAAATCAATGTCTTACAGTGTTTCATCAGATCCAATGTTCAATTCACCAGGTGATTCATATTTCAGAACCATCAACAGAGACATAGACGCACTCTATCGTTATGCCCTGAACGCGCGTATTGGTGGCGAGCTGAAATTTAAAACCTGGATGGTTAGGGCCGGCTTTAATGTAATCGGAAGTCCTTATCAAAAGAGCGCCTTACCAGATGGTATAAAAGCCAATAGCATAACACCAAGCCTGGGTATAGGATACAGAAACAAAGGAATATTTGCAGATCTTACCGCTTCTCACACAATCGGCAATGATATTCATTTCCCATATATTCTCTCAGGAAACAATTATCCTTACGCTGCACAAAGAAACAATGGCACACAAATTATTGCCACCATCGGATTTAAATTTTAGAAAAAGTCAGAATTCTTTCTTTAATTCCTGATTAATAAAATTTATCACAGCTTGAGTATTACTCGGATCAAACCACTGTAAACGTTCCTGATTACGAAACCATGTCAATTGTCTTTTAGCGTAGTGACGTGTATTTTGTTGTATCAATTCAACCGCTCTATCTTTTGTACAGTCTCCATTCAGATATGGAAACAATTCTCTGTAACCTACCGTTTGCAATGGAGATAACTGCTTAAATTTTTCAAGACCTTGAACTTCTTCTATCAGACCTGATACAATCATTTGCTCGACACGTATATTAATTTTCTTATACAAATCCTCTCGCGGCATATCAAGTCCAATACGTATCACCTTAAAAGGTCGGGGCTTAGTTCCATTTTCATGATAGCTTAAAATTGACTTGCCGAAACATTCCCACACTTCAAGTGCGCGTAGCATCCTTTGCGGATTCAATAAATCTCCGTGTGCAGCATAACTAGTATCTTTTTTTGTCAGTTCTTCTATAAGCCAATCGCGTCCATTTTCGTTATACTGTCTTGTAAGTTCTCTCCTGAGATCTGCCGGCACAGCAGGCACAGCATCCAGTCCTTCCAAGAAAGCCCTGATATACAATCCTGTCCCACCGGTAATGACTATAGTACTGTTATTTTTAAAAAGAGTTTCTGAAACAGACAATGCATATTGTTCATAGGAGGCGGCCGTTAACTCATCCTGTACTGAATGCGTTGCAATAAAATGATGCTTGACAGCAGCAAGCTCTTCTTCTGAAGGGCGGGCAACACCAATATTCAACTCACGGTAACATTGTCTTGAATCTGCTGAAATAATCTCTGTGTGAAAAGTGCGGGCAACATTGATAGCCATCGCTGTTTTACCAACCGCAGTTGGTCCGGCTATCAGTATTACAAATCGTGTATTCATTTCAGTGAGTTTGTAAAGAACCCAAAGAAAAAAGTATTTGAAAAATTAATTAGAACTAAAACGCATCTTCATCTCCGGTTGTTTCATCTTCACCTTCATCGGATGAAGCATCTTCATCGCCCTCTTCACCGAAACCATCAGCTGCCTCAGAAAGATCATATTTCTCTTCAATTTCAGTAAGCTTATCACTGACCATTCCCTTAGTACCGTACTGACTTGGGCCAACCCCTTCTTTACGTGCAACGGAAGGATACTCAATTTTAGAACTCTCTTCTTTAATAACCTGTATCAGCTCTATAAGAAAAGTCCAGTTTTTATTGAAGTCATACACATATACAAAATGCTGATTGGGATCTTTGATCTCTGATGCAATGGTTGTTTCCTGCATAATCAACGGAGGCACTTTGTATGTATGGTCGTCATACACTTCAAAAGAAATTTCGCGACCTCTTTGCCAGTGTTCATTACTTCGAAAAAAAGTTGCCTGATGCTTGCTGTCAAACTCCCAAGCTTTAAGAATACACTGATGTAAATCACTGAAGTGTTGCGTATGTCGAATCACAACATCCCTGTATACCGCATCGTCCTCTTCCCAGTAAACCCTGAATCTGAAAATTGCCATTGAAATAATATAATTCGGTTGAATTGATTCACCTAATCTATAAACAAAGTTAGTTCTATTCTCCTACAGGAGCAAGATTTAGTTCGGCTCCTTTCATAAGTAAATAATTGTATGCAGCTTCATAATTGTTTTCTACTTCTCCGTCGAGAATGGCATCTTTAATTGCATTTTTCAAGTCGCCAACGGTTTTACAAGGCGACAACTGAAATGTTTTCATGATGATCTCACCTGTAATAGGGGGCTGCCAATTACGAATATGATCTTTCTCTTCAACTTCCCTACAACGCTTGCGTACCAGTTCGAAATTGCGAAGAAAACGTTGCACTTTTTGTTGATTCTTAGAAGTGATATCTGCCTCACACAACATCATCAGTGCATCAAAATCATCTCCCGCATCAAAAAGCAAACGGCGTATAGCGGAATCAGTGATGGTGTCTTTCGTTAAGCTGATTGGTCTTAGATGAAGGGCAACTAATTTCTGAACAAATTTCATTTTTTCGTTCAACGGTAACTTTAGTTGTTTAAATATTTTAGGCACCATTCTTGCTCCCACAACTTCATGACCGTGGAATGTCCAACCGTGACCTTGTTCAAATTTTTTAGTTGCAGGTTTTCCGATATCGTGCAA
>JBKDJT010000188.1:0-3363 GCA_046345435.1 Bacteroidota bacterium | reverse complement strand
GCATGCGCATTCACATCTTTTGAAATTTCGCAAGCGTTATAACAAATGGCATCGCTGAGGAAGGAAGGTGAATGAGGCTGAGGTTTCAGATCTTCCTCACGATCATAACGATAATAGCTGCTTGATTCAACTTCCTTAATGATTTTGCACATGGTTTCTACTACAAGAGCAGGATGGCTTCCGGTAGCGGTCTCCCCGCTCAGCATCACGGCATCAGCTCCTTCCAATACAGCATTAGCAACATCAGAGCTTTCGCTTCTGTTGGGTTTTACGCGATCAATCATACTTTCCATCATCTGCGTGGCAACGATAACAGGCTTCGCTCTGTGGATACATTTACGTATGAGCTCTTTTTGAATGAGGGGCACTTGTTCAACGGGCATTTCCACACCAAGATCACCGCGGGCTACCATGATGCCATCGCTTTCGAGAATAATATCCCGGATATTGGTAAGTGCTTCTGGCTTTTCAATTTTTGCGATGATTTTGAGTTTGCTTTTTCTTTCGTCTAGTTTGTTACGAAGAATGATGATATCTTTTACATTTCTCACAAAAGAAAGAGCTACCCAGTCTAGTTGTTGGTCAATGATGAAATCAAGATCTGCTAAATCCTTCTCCGTAAGGGCCGGCAAAGAGATTTTCGTATCGGGCAGGTTAATCCCTTTTTTAGATGAAAGTTTTCCGCCAAGAGTCACTTCTACCTGTACATCATTGTTTCTGGTGATACCAACTACCCTTACCTCCAGTTTCCCATCATCTATCAAAATGATGTTTCCGGGTTTCACATCTTTGTGTAAATCGGGATAGGAAACATAAATGCGGTCTTTGTTGCCAATCAGTTTTTCATTGGTGAATGTGAGAATATCTCCTTCTTTTACATCAATACCTCCGTTTTCCATTTCGCCTACGCGAAGTTTAGGTCCTTGCAGATCACCTAGAATTGCGATGTTGTAAGGCTGTGTTTTATTGATATTTCTGATGTGCTCAATGATTTGTGCTTTGTCTTCATGAGATCCATGAGAAAAATTGAGTCGAAATACGTTGACTCCTGCTTTAACAAGCTCAAGAAGTTTTTCATAAGTATCGCAAGCCGGTCCGACCGTCGCAACGATTTTGGTACGGTGTGAAGAATGGCGTATGCCTTCTTCCTTATTCATTTCTTTGTGCAGGTACTTGCCGACGTTTTTTGACATGGATATTTTTTTTAAATGTGTGTAATCGATTGCTTTATTTGAATGGGTTAACTCGCAAGAATTTTTACGATTTTCATCCATTCTTCATTTACTTTTTGTTTTGCTTTTACAGCTTTATCAAGTGGTGTAAAATGTAGTTTGTTATTGACAATACCGATCATTGTATTGTGTTTTCCTTCGATCAGCGCTTCCACAGCAGCATAACCAAGTCTGCTCGCTATCACGCGGTCGAGGCAGGTAGGAGAGCCGCCGCGTTGTATATGCCCGAGGATGCAAACGCGCGTATCGAGATTTGGAATACGATTTTTGATGATTGTTGCCAGTTCATTTGCGCCGCCGATTTCATCACCTTCTGCCACAACGATCATGTTGACCAGCTTTTTTCTTCGCTCTTTTTCTTCAAGAGAATGCAAAACGGTTTCTACGTCGGTTTTTGTTTCAGGGATGAGGATATGTTCTGCACCGGTAGAAATTCCACTATGAAGTGCGATATAACCTGCGTCGCGTCCCATCACTTCAATGATGAAAAGACGATCGTGTGCGTCTGCAGTATCTCGTATTTTATCGATGGCTTCAACAGCGGTATTTACCGCTGTGTCAAATCCGATTGTAAAATCAGTCCCCGCAATATCTTTATCAATGGTGCCGGGGAGTCCGATACAGGGGATATCATATTCGTTGGCAAATTTCTGAGCGCCTCTGAAACTACCATCGCCTCCGATGATCACTAGGCCGTCAATTCCATGTTTTTTCAAATTTTCATAAGCTTTTTTTCGGCCTTCGGGTTCGTAAAAAGCTTTGCTGCGTGCTGTTTTCAGTATGGTTCCACCTCGTTGAATGATGTTGGCAACGCTTCTTGAGTGCATAGGAACGATGTCATCTTCCAGCATTCCCTGGTAACCCCTCATAATGCCAAATACTTCCATATTATGATAGAGGCCTGTGCGCACAACAGCACGGATGGCTGCATTCATTCCGGGAGAGTCGCCG
Source organism: Bacteroidota bacterium (assembly GCA_046345435.1). Taxonomy (GTDB): domain Bacteria; phylum Bacteroidota; class Bacteroidia; order Chitinophagales; family Chitinophagaceae; genus Lacibacter. The sequence continues at coordinate 1,180 of JBKDJT010000188.1, read as the reverse complement.
CCCGAAGTAAGTACGCCTATTTTAGTCACTTTCTTGCTCATTTACTATTTCTTATTCGTCGGTTTGTTCATTAAAATTGGCTTGCAAAAATAATCGAAATGGGTAATAACGATTGTTTGTGTGAATATTTAAACAATAAATAATTCAGTTTGGTAAAACAAGTAAATATTTAGGAAATTTTAATATCAACATTTATTTTTTAAAAATTTATTCATTCACGGTGAATCAAAGTGTATTTTATGGGATGTTTTACAATAATTTTACTTAAAGACATGACATATTTGACATCATCTTTTTAATTGGAATTTTATTTATGAAGGTTTTTGTTACAGGAGCAAATGGTTTAGTAGGCAGGCATGTTGTTCGGATGCTTGTTGAAGAGGGTAAGTTTGATGTACATGCGTCAGGCAAAGGCCCGTGCAGGATTGTTACAGGTAAAAAATCATCGTTTATCTATCATAACCTGGATCTGGCTTCTCACAAAAAAGTTCAGGTTTTACTGGAAAATATTGCTCCTTCAATCATCATTCACTTAGGCGCCATGTCGCAGCCAAATGATTGTGAGCTAGATAGGCAATCGTGCTGGAAAATTAATGTTGGAGGCACGAGGGCTATCGTAAAGGCAGCCCAGCAGATTAAAGCCTTTGTCATTTATGTCAGTACCGATTTTGTGTTTGATGGCGAAGAGGGGCCTTATGATGAAACGGCTGAGCCTGTACCTTTGAGTACCTATGGTGAGAGCAAATACCTTGCAGAGCAAATCATCGAAATGAGCGGTTTGCATCATGCAATCGTGCGCACAGTACTGGTATATGGTCCGCCGGCACAAGGAGGCAGATCTAATTTTGTTTTATGGGTGAAGGAGCAACTGGAGAAAGGGAATAAGATAAAAGTGGTTAATGACCAGGTGCGTACACCTACTTATGTGGAAGACCTTGCCAAGGGGATTTTACTTGTATTGATGAAACATGCACAGGGTATTTATCATGTTTCAGGCAGAGATACTATTACACCCTACGATCTTGCGTGTCGGATTGCGGAAATGATCGGGAAAGATAAATCGCTGATTAGTCCCGTTGATGCGGACACATTTACCGAACCGGCTAAACGCCCTCTTAAAACAGGCTTTATTATTGAAAAGGCAGTTCGTCAGTTGGGGTTTGTGCCTCATTCTTTGAAT
>JBKDJT010000187.1:0-5796 GCA_046345435.1 Bacteroidota bacterium | reverse complement strand
TATTACAGGTGTTGCCATCGTAACCCATGCTCACAATACCCACCTGTGCTTTTTGCATATCTTCCTCTTTCAATCCTATGCCATAGAGCATTGCTTGTGCCGCAGGCTGCGTCACATCCTGTGTGAGTACGCGTGAGTATTTATTTAATTCGGTCATGTATAGAGGATATTAGATGATGGTGGATTTTCTTAATTCGATGTTTTCCTGATTTACAGATCCAGGAATTTTTCCGCATACATAATCTGCGATCAAGTCTCCGATTGTAGAGGTGAAATAGAAATTAACGGAGTCAATGTCTTTAGTTACAAATTGATTCTGCAAACTCCATTCTACAGCGGTACGGATCACTTCTGCTTCTTTTGTCAGATCAAAATAATCGAGCAGCATCGCAGCAGAGAGAATTGAACCTATTGGGTTCGCAATGTCTTTTCCTGCAGCCTGCGGGTAGGAACCATGAATCGGTTCAAATAATGCAGGCCCTGTTCCAACAGAAGCTGAAGGAAGCATTCCGAGCGAACCACTCAACACACTGGCTTCATCACTGATGATATCACCAAACATATTTTCAGTTAATACAACATCAAACTGAGCAGGGTTGAGAATAATCTGCATGGCAGCATTGTCAACAAACATATAATCAACCTGTACATCCGAATACTGAGCAGCAATTTCCTGAACAACTTTTCTCCAGAGACGGGAGGTGTCAAGCACATTCGCTTTGTCAACCAGTGTCAGTTTTTTCTTCCGCTTACGCGCTTGCGCAAAAGCAAGATGAGCAACTCTTTCAATTTCCGGTTTGGTATAAGAACAGAGATCACTTGCCGAACTTCCGTCAGCAGCAGTTTGTTTTTCTCCGAAATAGATTCCTCCGGTTAGCTCACGAAAAATCACAAAATCCACATCTTTCATTCTTTCAGGGCGAAGCGGAGATAAATGCTGAAGGGATGAATAAGAAGATATCGGACGAATATTGGCGAAGAGTTGTAACGCTTTTCTGATGCCAAGTATTCCCTGTTCGGGTCTCACTTTTGCAGAAGGATCATTATCATACCTCGGATCACCGACAGCACCAAATAAAACAGCATCGGATGACAAACAAAGATCGATTGTCTCAACAGGCAAAGCATCTCCAGATGCATCAATAGCAGCTGCACCAATGAGCCCTTCTTCAAAATGAAACACATGACCATATTGCTGCGCAACAGCTTCCAGCACTTTTTTAGCCTGCGTTGCTACTTCAGGACCAATACCATCCCCTTTTAACAATGCAATCTTTTTTTCCATGGAATTAGATTTTTACTTTTTCAAATTGTTCAATATTGTCTTTTAAACTGAGCAAGAAATCAATGTCATCATACCCATTCAGTAAACATGTTTTCTTATAGGAATTGATTTCAAACGAAGATGAATCACCCGTTTCGTCGATGGTGATTGTTTGATTTGGCAAATCAACAGTTATGGTTGCATCAGCATTCAAATGAAATAACTTTGAAAGAAATTCATCAGATACCATCACCGGAAGCAGTCCGTTGTTGAGTGCATTGTTTCGGAAGATGTCGGCAAAAAAACTACTCACTACTACATTGAATCCGTAATCGGTGATTGCCCAGGCAGCATGTTCGCGGGAAGAACCGCAACCAAAATTTTTACCCGCCACTAAAATAGTACCGCTGTATTGCGATTGATTCAGTACAAAATCCGGCTTCGGTTTTTGTTCATCATCTGATTCATATCTCCAGTCGCGGAACAAATTCTTTCCAAATCCGTCTCTTGTTGTCGCCTTAAGAAAACGAGCTGGAATGATCTGATCCGTATCGATGTTCTCAGTCGGCAACGGAACAAAACGCGATTGTATGATGTCTATTTTTTTTGCCATGTTATAATTAATTCATCCATTCTCTGATATCTGAAACAACTCCTGTAACAGCCGCAGCCGCAGCGGAAAGCGGACTTGCAAGCAATGTTCTTGCCCCTACTCCCTGTCTTCCTTCGAAGTTGCGGTTACTGGTACTGATACAATATTTTCCCTGCGGAATTTTATCTTCATTCATACCAAGGCAGGCGCTGCAGCCCGGTTGACGAAGCATGAAACCCGCTTCTTCAAATACTTTGTCTATTCCTTCTTCTATTGCCTGCTTTTCTACCTGTTTGCTTCCCGGAACGATCCATACTTCAACATCGTCTGCTTTACGTTTTCCTTTCACGAAATCTGCCACCATGCGCAGATCTTCAATGCGACTGTTGGTACAACTTCCAATGAATACATAATCTATTTTTTGACCAAGTATGGACTTGCCTGATTCAAGTCCCATATAGGTGAGCGACTGACCGAGACCGTTACGATCTGTTTCTAAAACGGATTCTTTTGTAGGAATTGTTCCTGTAACAGGAATACCCATACCCGGGTTGGTACCGTATGTTATCATCGGCTGAATGTCTGCCGCGTCAAAATGATATTCTTTATCAAATACTGCATCATGATCCGAATACAATTCTTTCCATTGCGAAAGTGCCGACTCCCATTCATTTCCAGCAGGTGCAAATTTTCTTCCCTTGATGTAAGAGAAAGTAGTTTCATCAGGAGCAATAAGACCACAGCGTCCGCCCATTTCAATACTCATATTGCAAATGGTCATACGGGCTTCCATGCTTAGCGAACGAATAGCAGACCCTGCAAATTCTACTGCATATCCTGTTGCTCCGCTTGCAGATATTTTTGAAAGGATATAGAGAACAATATCTTTCGACACCACTCCTTTTTGAAGTGAACCTTCCACGTTGATGCGCATCATTTTCGGCTTGCTTTGCAGCAGGCATTGCGTTGCAAGAACCATTTCCACTTCGCTGGTACCAATACCGAAAGCAATACTGCCGAAAGCACCATGCGTAGAAGTATGGCTGTCGCCGCAAACGATGGTCATCCCGGGTTGGGTGATGCCCAGTTCCGGACCAATTACGTGTACGATTCCCTGGAAAGGATGACCAAGTCCATATAACTCCACTCCATGCTCCGCACAATTTTTCACCAATGCATCTACCTGTTTTCTGCTCATCTCTTCACGAATGGGAAGATGCTGATTAAGCGTCGGGACATTGTGATCGGCAGTCGCAATGGTTTGCTTGGGTCGGAAAACTTTTATACCACGCTGATTCAAACCGTTAAATGCCTGAGGAGATGTTACCTCATGAATAAAATGACGATCAATGTAGAAGACAGATGGACCTCCTTCTATCTCTCTGACCACATGCTTATCCCAGATTTTTTCAAATAATGTTTTTGCCATAGTTGTCAATTCGTTGTCACAGCTTCCTGAAACTTCAGAGCCATTGCTTTAAGATCACTGTCCTCCACTTCTTTTTTTACATCTGCCAATTCTAGAAAACGAGCGTAAAGCACATCGATTTCATTGCGTGTAAAATCAAATCCTAATAAACGAAAACGATAAGCAAGCGCACTTCGTCCACTCCTTGCCGTTAGTACTATGCGGGAAGTATCGGCTCCAACCTCATCCGGACTGATAATTTCATAATTGAGGGCATTCTTAAGGAAACCATCCTGATGAATGCCTGAAGAGTGAGCAAAAGCATTACTTCCGACAATCGCTTTATTTGGCTGAACAGGCATACGCATTGTATCACTTACAAGGCGGCTGACGGGATTCAGCATTTCGGTTTTGACAGAGGTATAAAGATTTAGTTCCGGATGTTTTTGGATGATCATCACTACTTCTTCCAGAGAGGTGTTTCCTGCCCTTTCACCAAGACCATTAATGGTGCATTCAATTTGACGGGCACCATTGATGACGCCTGCAATAGAATTGGCACTGGCAAGACCAAGATCATTGTGGCAATGACAACTGATGATTGCTTTATCGATATTGGAAACATGATCGACTAAATATTTTATTTTCTCCCCGTATTGATGAGGGAGGCAATAGCCCGTTGTATCAGGAATATTAACCGTTGTTGCGCCAGCAGCGATGACTGCCTCAATTACACGAGCGAGGTATTCATTGTCGCTTCTACCTGCATCTTCTGCATAAAACTCAACATCATCAGTAAAATTTCTTGCCCATTTCACTGCCTGAACAGCTCTTTCAAGGATTTCTTCACGTGTTGAATTGAATTTGTATTTGATGTGCAGATCACTGGTTCCAATACCTGTATGTATTCTTTTTCTTCTGGCAGGCTTCAAAGCTTCCGCTGCCACTTCAATGTCTTTTTGTTGAGCGCGAGTTAAACCACACACAACCGACTCTTTGATAATTTTTGCAATTTCATTGACACTTTCAAAGTCACCCGGACTTGAAATCGGGAAACCTGCTTCTATTACATTTACACCAAGTGATTCAAGTTCGAGTGCAAGTCGAAGCTTTTCTTTTGTATTGAGTTTACAGCCGGGAACCTGCTCGCCATCGCGCAGCGTGGTGTCAAAAATGACAATCTGCTCTTCTTTCATGAGAAGTGAATTGTAATAACGATTGTTTGCTTTTTGTACTGATGTTTCTTAAGAAAATCAGCGAACGCTAAGTTATCTTTGTATCTGTTGTGAGTAAAACCAAAATGGGAAAGGTTCTACGTTGGACAAAGAAAGTGTTAGTGATTATTTTTAATTGATTTTCAACGTTTTATAAATATATATTTTACGATGCCCAACCGACAGGGAGATACTGTTTTTCAACTCTTGAAATCGCTCACCAAAAGCGAAAAGAGAAATTTTAAACTGTATGTACGTCGTAATTCTGCTTTATCAAATTTGAAAGTCATACAGTTGTTTGATGCGCTGGATAAGATGACGGCATATGATGAAAAGATTCTGACTCGAAAGCATCCTCAATTAAGAAAACCACAACTTTCAAATTTAAAGTCGCATTTATATAAATTAATCTTAGAAAGTCTTCGACTTATAAAACAGGAAGACCATATCAGTCTTTTTTTAAATGAGCAGCTCGATTTTGCACAGATTCTTTACAGCAAAGGACTTTATCTTCAAAGCTTACGCATTCTTGACAAAGCGAAAGAACTTGCAAAGAAACACAACCAGATAATTATTCTTCAGCAGATCATCGACTTTGAGAAAAAAATTGAAGGCTTATACATCACACGCAGCATGCAGGACAGAGCAGATTTGCTTACAGAAGAATCTGCAAAAAACAACAAGCAATTATCTATTGCTTCGCAGTTATCTGATCTTGCTTTGCAACTATATAGCTGGTACATTAAAAACGGCGTTGCGAGAAACAGCAAAGATCTTTCGGAGGTGAAAACTTTTTTTGAAGCCCACCTACCCCAACGTCAGGATATAACGAAAGGATTTTATGAGCAGTTGTACCTTTATCAGACGTATGCCTGGTATGCTTTTATCCGGCAGGATTTTCTGCAGCATTACCGTTACAGCCGGAAGTGGGTGGAACTGTTTGATCAGCATCCGGAAATGATTGAAGTTGAAACCGCGCATTACATCAAGGGGCTTCACAATCAGATGGCTGCTCATTTTGATTTCAGGCAGATAGCTGAATTAAAATCATGCATAGAAGAATTCGAAAAGTTTACTCGCAGAAAACGCATCAGTACAAATGAAAATTATAAAATCCTTTGTTTTCAATATTTATATCTGGCAAAAATCAATCTTCATTTCATAGAAGGAAGTTTCAGTGAGGGTCTGGCACTTGTTCCACATATTAAAGACCAGCTTTCGAAATACGGGCAGTTCATGGACAGGCATCGTATCTTGATATTTTACTACAAAATAGCATGTCTTTACTTTGGCAGCGGGCATTATGATAAAGCAACTG
>JBKDJT010000186.1:0-2704 GCA_046345435.1 Bacteroidota bacterium | reverse complement strand
GTGGTTCCATCAGGAAAAGTTATATTGTCAATTACTTTTGCTTTAGTTAATTGTGTTTCAGTTTGTGTGATACGAATTCCGCATGCTGGCTGAGTTGACCAACATGCTAAAGTTAAAACGGGCGGAGTTGTCAAATTATCAGCACTATTTGAAGCAATAATTGCATGATCGCCGATTTGAGTCAAATTATTGTAAGCGCCAACAGTAGCAGTTGGAAAGAATAATAAACCTTTATTAGTATTTGTATTAATTATTTGCGTTGTTCCACTTGAAGTTGAAATCATATTTGTTCTATTTTTTACGTCTTGATATTCTGGAAGACTAAAATTTGAACCATTGATTGTTAATGTATTACACGACATATTTTTAACACCTGATAAATTCATATCTTGATCCATTATTAAAGTGTTTGCAACACCTGCAGGCGTATAATTAATAAATTTCATCATTGAACCATAATATTTATTATCAATCAAATAATTGCCTAACCAATCAAGCGAATGATTAATTGTGTTTATTTTAATTGATTCACAATTAATATTTTTTAGTGGTCCTATATTTAAATCTGAATCAATTGTAAGTGTTTTAAAGGTTGACAAAGTTGAGTCATAATTCCTAATTTTAAACGAACCACCTTTCACTTTATTATCGATTAAAAAATTTCCACTTGATGCGGAAATTGTTTGATTTGTTCCTGTCAATTGAATACTTGGTGTCACAAAATTCCCCGCAATTTGAAAATTGTTTATTCCTGTCAAATCACCTGATGAAGTATATGTAAGTGTATTAACTGTGCCTGTTGATGTTTTTGTTTTCAATTTAATTGAAGCATTACCTTGATTATTTACTAATTCTGCATTATTTGTGCTTGTTTCTTTTCTGAAATATGCATCATTGCTATTTATTGCAATTGAATTTGTTATAACTTTATTTGCTGTTAAATCATTTAATCCTGCAATATTGCCAAACTGATCTAAAGACATTGTAGCGCTTGTAGTTGGTGAACTACGAGTTATTAAATTAATTCTTCCTGCTGATTCTGTATTTTCAATTGACAATATATTTGTGCCTGAAACTGTTTCAGATGATATTTTCGATTTCCTAGCACCAGTATTTGAATCAGTTATATTTAAATCTTTAATGCTTGTTGTTCCAGTAAATGTATTATTTTTTGTCAAAAAGCTGTTTATTTTATTGTCAACATCTGCTGGAATATATGCAGTTGTTTGTATAGAAGATGTATCAGCAAAATACATTCGACCACCAGAACCAATATTAATATTGCGTGCTTGTAAGTTTTCAATTTCACTGCTAAATACATTTTCGCCTATATTAACATAACGATCATCTAATTGATCTACGGTTACAGGATCTAAACCTGTTACTGTATCACTTACCCAATTATTCGGGTTAAAAACATATCCATCACTCATTTATATATAATATGATTATATATAAAAAAAATTGAAAATATTTATGCATAAAAATCACAAACAAAATCAAGAACCCATATTGACGTCGGTGTTGCTGTCATATTCGTTAATTCCCATTTAAACATATTAAATTTGTCTGTGGACGCTAATGTTGTCGGAACATTCGCAGAATCTCGATTCGTATTTGATAAAGTTGTAGAAGCTACACCGACCCACGTTATTCCATTATCTTTTGAACCTCTTAATACTAAAGTTATAGTTGTTGCTGTTGTTGGGCAATTGTGATATATTTTTTTTACTTGAGCTTTGACTGGCATTGTGAGTGTAATTGTGCAAAAACCATTTGCTGGAATACCATATTTATTAGCGTCTGAACCATCAAATATTCCGCTGTAATTTGTTGTTATCGTACTTGTTCCATCTAAATACATCGTCCCATTTGTATAAGTATAATTTCCGTTAAAATTAGATATTGATGCACCTGTAACTGTCATTTGTGTCGATGAAATAGTACCTCCATAATTTCCTTTAATATTCCCTCCTAACCAACTACTTGCTAATGTCCAATTTGATACAAGTGGGGCAACTGTTGCGACTGGATTAATTATTAATTGATTGTTTGAGATTACCGATAAACAAGATAAAGCCATTATATATAAATATATATTATAAAAAAATTAATAATAACTTATTACATTTGTTATTACTTTGTAAGGTGTTGAACTTGATGAAGTATATATTATTGTAAATGATTGTAAAACTGTCGTGGCTGATGCATTTACCGAAACATTTGCAAGTCCTCCCGATGCGTTTAGTGTGTAAGATGTTGAACCAATTTTAAACGTATTGGCATATGCTTTATAAGTTGCTGTATCTATTATTAAAGTAAATGTAAAACTTTTATTTGTTTGTGTATTTGGATTTATATTATTTAATACTAATTGGAAATTGGTTGCTGATGTTAAACCACTAAAAAATAAAATGGAACCATTTGCATAATCATAAGTTAATACATTGGAAGAAAATGATGTATATGAGGATTGAATATTTTCAAAAATTCTCGGTGTTTGTATATATCCCGTAAATGTTGGATTTGATAAAGTTGCATATGATGATAAACTTGACGTTGTTGCATATGAACTTAATGCACTTGAATCTGCTTTTAAATTTAAAGCTGTTTGAGTTGCTGAAGAAATTGGTTTATTTGTATCGCTGGTATTATCGCAATTTCCTAAACCAATCATTGATTTTGTAATGCCTGAAATTGTTCC
>JBKDJT010000185.1:0-2681 GCA_046345435.1 Bacteroidota bacterium | reverse complement strand
CAGTAGATCTTTCAAATTAATACCTAAACTATCCAAATCTTTTGAATTAATTGATAAAGACGGCATATATAATTAACTAACAAAAAAATATTGGAACCGACGGTTCCAGTAGAACCACCCTCATCGAAATTCAAGGTATGGGGTCGTAGATATTGGGGCTCTGCCCCAGTAAAACCCCGACCGCAAGCGGAATTGCGCGAGTTCCCTTCAAATTAGTCTTCTTCTTCTTCAGCATTCCGTTTTCCATAAAATTCATTTAATTTTTGTTGTTTGCTCTTTTTTTTCGACTCACCAAATGGAGATATTCCAGTTTCTGGATTCACTAATTTTGAGTGGTCAGAATTTCTGCGTGTCATTCGAGGTATTTCTGCCAATGGTTGTTTTCTTGGTGTGTGTTTTCTTTCATCTGCTAAATCAATTAAATTATCAAAGATTGCTGGTTCCGCTTGAGGTTCTTGAGTTTTTGGTTTTCTTCCTCTTTTCTTTTGTTGTTCGATTGGTATTTTTTTGTAATATTGCTTACGTTGTGCAACATCAGGGACATCTTGATAGACATCAGCAAATTTCACTTCAGGTGTTTGTGGTACTAGTTCATCACCTGCTGTTTTGGTCTGGTCTTGTTCTGATTGAACATCCTCAAATCCAACAGTATCTTGAATATCTGTCGTATAATCAGTAGGTTGGTCTTCTTCAATTGGTTGGTCTTCCTGTTGTGGTCCAAGTTCTGTTTGCTGTATCATTGGGTTATCTTCAAAAGAAATATCTTGAACACGAATATTTTGCATAGGTTCATTTTTTGAAACTACACCTTCTCCATCTGTTGTATCGACTTCATACTCTCGGTAATAGGTTCCCGAGTATAAATTTCCTAAATTTGTTGGTGGTGGCAAACTTTGATTAAACATATTATAGCGATTGTTATTCTTTAACATTCTTGTGAGTGCTAAACCAGTTGCGTGGAGTCCGTGAGTGTTGTATGCTTGTGCTTCTTGAATATCTTTCAGTTGTTGTTTCGTCTCATTCTGAAATGATACTAATTGCTGTTGATTGATACTGTCTTGTTTTTGTGGTTCATTTTTAACTTCAATTTTTGTCTGGAAAGGTGGTGGTTGAAAACTTGCTCCTCCTCCACTAACTTGTGGAGGAAGATTAGACATTTTTTGTGCTGGTGGAAAAGGATTAATTGTTGAAACTTTTGATAATCCTGACAATTTATTACCTTTGGTTTTGACTTTTTTGACTTTTTTCTTTCGTTTTTTAATTTTGATTACATCATCTCCTGATGATTTTGTTTGAGCAATTGCTTTCAGTAGATCTTTCAAATTAATACCTAAACTATCCAAATCTTTTGAATTAATTGATAAAGACGGCATATATAATTAACTAACAAAAAAAATCATTTGGATTGGGTCTTATCACCCTTACAACTGATTTTCTTTGGTTTCTTTTGACTGGTGGTGGTTCTTGTTCGTATTCACTTTCCTCTTCTTCCTCCTCTTCACTTGAACTTTCTTCAATAATAATTTTTCTGACTTTCTTTTGTTTTTTGATTGGTTTTGCCTTCTTAACGACAATCACTTCTTCTTCACTTTCACTTTCTGGTTCTGGTTCAGGTTCAGGTTCTACATGCTTAACTTTTTTCTTTGATGGAAGTTTTTCTGATTTCTTTTTAGTTTCTTCCTCCAATATTAATTTTGCTGAATTTAATATTTTTTCTTGTTTCTTTGCTTCTAGGTTTTGTCGTCTTTTTTCTTTGACTTTTTCAAATGCTTCAATCTCGTGGTTTCTTCGACTTTGTTAAGGGAACTTCTAAATTATCTTCGATGGGTTCGTTATCGGAATTATCGGACATTTATATATTCAACATAGAAAAAAATAATATCTCCATTAATGTATATGATTATCACTGAGATACCAAATGATTTACCGAATATGAACCCCATTAGAGAAAGAATGGATGTTTATATTCCTGCAATTAATGATAATTTACCGAGAAGAAATGGTTTCGTGTATGCTTTGATAGGTGCTGGTGGGAGTGGAAAATCTAGTTTGATGTTAAATTTTTTCAAAAAAGGTCGTGGAAGTAAATATTACAGAAATAAATTTGATAATATTTATTATTTCACACCACAATCATCATTTATGTCAGTTCATAAACATCCATTTGAAAATCACGAAAAGATATATCACGAGTTAGGAGTTGAAACACTTGAAAGCATTTATGAGGAACTATTAGCATTCAAAGAAGAAGCAATAGCAAATGATGCTCCAATGGAACATAGTTTAATAATTATTGATGATTTTGCTAATGATTTGAAAGATAAAGAATTGTGTCAAAAAATAAATAAAGCAATTGTTAAGACGAGACATCTTTGCTGTGCTTGGTTATTCACTTTGCAATCATACGTTTTATTGCCAAAAATTTTGAGAAAACAACTGACAAATGCGACAATTTTTAAACCAAATAATAATGAAGAATGGGAAAGTATCAATCAAGAATTATTGAATATGTCAAGACCTAATTTACTCCAATTATATGATTATTGCTTTGATAAACCATATCAACATTTGGATATTGACACCAAAGAAAACAAAATTTATAAGAATTTTAATTTATTACAAATTCAAAGGTAGAATTTTCTTGTATTAATATATAATGGAAATGAAGATTGAAGAGCGTG
>JBKDJT010000184.1:0-6208 GCA_046345435.1 Bacteroidota bacterium | reverse complement strand
TTTAAAAAGAACCGACCGGGACAGCTGCTGTAAACTTTTGTTTAAGATTTCTTAATAATAGTTCTTAAAAAAAAGATAATTTTAAAGGCTTTTTATATATTGCAGACTCATAAAACAAAACTATTGATTATGACCTTTAATCGTTTGCTTGCTAAAAGCAGGGTACTCACCCTTATGCTTTTGGTGCTTGCATTGCATGGTTTTTCACAAGATCGCACAGTTACAGGACGAATTACCGACAGTAAAGACGGAAGCGGCATTGCCAATGCTTCTGTTATTGTAAAAGGAACCAAAAACGGAACAACAACAGATGCAACAGGAAGTTTCCGCATCAATGTAAGCGGGAATGATGTTGTGTTAATTGTGAATGCCGTTGGTTACGGGCGTCAGGAAATTACTGCGGGTGCACAGTCACAAATTGATATTCCATTAACAGGATCTCCTGCTTCTCTTAATGAAGTAGTTGTTGTAGGTTATGGTACTCAACGCAAAAAAGACCTCACCGGTGCTGTTGCAACTGTTTCTTCCAAAGACTTTGTGAAGGGTGCGCTTCAAACACCCGAGCAGTTGATTGCCGGTAAAGTTGCAGGTGTGCAGATGACGCCCAACAGTGGTGCTCCCGGATCAGGAAGTGTAATCCGTATACGTGGTGGTGCTTCTCTGAATGCATCCAACGATCCGCTGATCGTTATTGATGGGGTGCCTGTTGATAATGGTGGGATTGCCGGTGCAACGAACCCGCTCAACCTCATCAATCCGAATGATATTGAAACATTCACCATCTTAAAAGACCCTTCTGCTGCAGCGATCTATGGATCACGTGCATCAAACGGTGTTATATTGATCACAACCAAAAAAGGTAAAAAAGGTCAGATCAAATGGAATTTCGGTGCACAGGGGTTTGTTCAGACTCCTTCTGGTAAAGTTGACATCCTGGATGCTCAACAATTCACTGATCTTATCAACGAAAAAGGCACTGCTTCTCAAAAAGCATTGCTTGGTAAGTCGAGCACTGACTGGCAGGATGAGATTTACCAGAATGCATTTGCACAGGATCTTAATCTGAGTGTGAATGGTGCTGCTTTCAATGGCAAATGGCCTTTCCGTATTTCAGGAGGTTATCTGAACCAGGATGGTATTCTGAAGTCCGGTAATTTCCAGAGAATGACCGGATCCGTCAACCTGAGCCCAAGCTTTTTCAACAACAAACTGAAAGTTGATTTCAACCTTAAATTAGCTCGCACTACAAACTTCTTCGCTGACGAAGGAGCAATTGGAAATGCAGTTTCTTTTGACCCTACTAAACCTGTTCTTTCAAGCAGCAACCGTTATGGCGGTTACTGGGAGTGGCTGGATAATGACGGACTTCCTACATTACTTTCTAATCGTAACCCAGCAGCTTTACTCGATACTCGTCTCCGTGACAATCAGAGTGAAGTGTTCCGCAGCATCGGAAATATTCAGGTTGACTATCAGATACCTTTTATCAAAGGCCTGAGAGTTAATGGAAACTTAGGATATGATTTCGGAAGCGGACGCGGCTTGAATACGATCAGCGACAGTGCTGCAGTGAACTATCGCGGAAGAGGTTCTTACAGCCCTTATTACAGTGAAAGAAAAAATATATTGTACGATGTCTATCTGAATTATGTAAAAGACATCAAATCAATTAACAGTAAGATTGATTTCATGGTTGGTCATGGTCGTCAGGATTTCACTTTCTACAGCTACAATCATCCGGGTCGTCGCTTCAATGGCGATACCATTCCGGGTACACTTCAAGAGTTCATCAACAATGGCAACCCCGGGTATCTGTTGATTTCTTATTACAGCCGCTTGAACTATACGCTCGCTAATAAGTACGTATTAACATTAAACGCACGTACAGACGGAAGCAGTAAATATTATCCAGGTGGTCGTTGGGGTTTCTTCCCAGGCGGTGCTTTGGCATGGAGAGTAAGCGAAGAGAATTTCCTCAAAAATTCCAAAACTGTATCTGATCTGAAACTCCGCGTGGGTTATGGTGTTACAGGGCAACAGGATGGTATTGCATTTTACGGATACCTGCCTAGTTACGGCATCAGTAACAACCAGGCACAATACCAGTTTGGCAATCAGTTTGTAAACATGTTCCGCCCATCTGCTTACTTTGAGCAGTTGCGCTGGGAAACAACAACAAATATCAATGCTGCTGTCGACTTCGGATTTGCTGACAACCGTATCAGTGGTACTGTTGAAGCGTTCATCCGCAAAACAGAAGACCTGTTAAGTGTTGTTCCTGTTCCTGCAGGTGCAAACTTCAGCAACCAATTGCTTAAAAACGTAGGAAACATTGAAAGCAAGGGTCTTGAACTAACCCTAAACTTGGTTCCTGTCCGTAATGACAATGTTGAGTGGACAATCGGAGCCAACATAACCTATGTAGTTCCAAAAATTACCAAATTGCTTGATAACCCCGATCCCAACTTCAAAGGTATTCCTGTAGGAGGTATCAGTGGTGGTACTGGTAACACCATTCAGCGCCACCTAGTTGGCCAGCAACCAAACACTTTCTTTGTTTACAAGCAGGTGTATGATGCTAATAACAAGCCGATCGAAGGATTATATGAGGATCTAAATCGTGATGGAATCATCAACGAAAATGACCTGTATTTGTATCAAAATCCTGCAGCTCGTTACTTCTTAGGCCTTAATTCTAACGTAACTGTTAAACGTTTTACTGCCGGTTTCGTAATGCGTGGTAATATTGGTAACTATATGTATAACAACTTTGCCTCAAATGCAGGTGCTTTGCGCCAATTTATCAATCCGCTAGGATTTTTGGCGAATGGCTCTGCAGACTATCTCAATACACGGTTTGTCAATAATCAATATTTCTCTGATTATTATGTTCAAAACGCTTCATTCCTCCGTATGGATAACATCAACATCGGATATGATGCAGGAGAAATTGCCAAGGGTGTGCGTCTGCGCCTTTCAGCCAATGTGCAGAATGCCTTTATCATTACCAAATACAAAGGACTTGATCCTGAGATCTTCGGAGGTATTGACAATAACATTTATCCTCGCCCAAGAACATTTGTATTCGGCTTAAACCTTGACTTCTAATTAAAATAAACTATTGATATATGAAACGCATATCGATTTATTTGACTTCCCTTTTAGCAGGAGCACTTCTGTTCACTGCTTGTCATAAGGATCTGGATAAACTGCCTCCAAACACAGAAACAAGTGGTAGCCTCTATGGCTCAGAAAATGGATATCTCTCTGTGCTTGCAAAAGTTTATGGAAGCATGGCCCTAACCGGGAATGTTGGTCCTGCCGGTGCCGGTGACGTTGCCGGTATAGATGAAGGAACTTCCGACTTCCTTCGTCTTTTCTGGAAAGCACAAGAGCTCTCTACTGATGAAGCAGTTGTTGCATGGAACGATCCCGGAATTCAGGATTTTCATAACATGAACTGGAGCTCAGCTAATCCAATGCTGAAAGGTTTATATTATCGTTCTATCTACATCATCACATTATGTAATGAATTCATTCGCGAGAGTGCTCCTTCTAAATTAGCTGATCGTGGTATTACCGGTGCTGCCGCAGATCGCATCAAGCAAATGTCTGCCGAAGCTCGTTTTGTACGTGCTTTCCAATACTGGGCGTTGATGGATCTTTATGCAAATCCTACTTTCATTACAGAAGCACAAGGCGTAGGGTCTTTTCTCCCTGCACAAACAAACCGCACAGCTCTCTTTAAGTATATTGAAGATGAGTTGAAAGCGATTGAAACACAACTTGCTGCTCCGCGTACAGCTGCTTATGGTCGCGCAGACAAATCTGCCGCATGGGCTCTTCTTGCAAGAATGTACCTCAATTCAGAAAAAGTTTATGGTACTGGTAATAAATACAATGATGCTGTCACTTTTGCAAAAAAAGTGATTGATGGTGGCTATAGCCTTCTTGGAGATTACCGCTGGCTGATGTTAGCTGATAACAACGTAAACAATCCAGAAGCTATCTGGACATTGAATTATGATGGTATTAAGACCAAAAACTTCGGCGGTACAACTTTTCTTGTGAATGCTTCAGTTGGAGGCGATATGAGCTCTTCTGTTTCCGGACTTGGTGGCTGGGGCGGTATCCGCACAACCAAAAATCTCCCTCTATTATTTCCTGATTTCACAGGAGCTATTGACAAGCGTGCTCAATTTGTAGAAGGAAGCCAAAAACTTGAAATTGAAAATATCTCCGAATTCAAAGACGGTCTTGCGGTGGTTAAATACCGTAATCGTACACGTAGTGGTGCATTTGGATCAGATCCTGAAAGAACATTCTCTGATATAGATTTCCCTGTCTTCAGACTTGCTGAAATGTATCTTATTTATGCAGAAGGAGTTGCTCGTGGTGCTACAACAGGGACTCTTGCTCAGTCTGTAACTTACATCAACAACCTTCGTGAAAGAGCATACGGAAATAATCTGGGTAATATTCAGACTGTAGATGTCAACGCTGACTTCATTCTTGATGAAAGAGCACGCGAACTTTACTGGGAGGGCCATCGTCGCACAGATCTTATTCGCAATGATAAATTTACAGAAGGAACTTATTTGTGGCCATGGAAAGGTGGTGTGAAAAACGGAACATCAGTACCTTCTTTCAGAAAAATTTATCCGATTCCTGACTCAGAAATCGCTTCAAATCCCAATATCAAGCAAAACACAGGTTATTAATTTCAAATAAACGATCGATATGAAAAAAGTAATTCAATTAGGAGTTTTGTCTGCTTTGATCGGCTTCACAGCATGTAACAAAGTAGAAAACAAAATCTACTTTGAAGGCGGTACCAATCCGGTTATTTCCGCAAACACACAAGACGTAAAACTGGAACCGGGCGATGAGGCTAAGGATGCCATTACTTTAAGATGGACAAATCCGGAGTATCGCTTTACTACAGGCATCAGTTCTCAGGATGTAAATTACACGCTTGAGATTGATACGGTAGGGGGTAATTTTAAAAGCGGAGCCAAATACACAACGGTTATTTCAAAAGATCTTGCCGTAACTTTCAAAGTTGGACAGTTAAATGCCATCCTTGGAAATACCATGCTGCTTCAACTTGACCCACGCCGCGACTATAACCTGGAAGCGCGCGTAATTTCCAGTATAAATGGAGCAGTACAACTTATTTCCAGCAATAAAGTGGCGTTTAAAGCTCGCCCTTTCCCGCCTCCTCCTAAAGTAGCGGCTCCGGTTAATAATGAAATTTGGCTGGTAGGCGGTGCTTCTCCGGGAGGTTGGAATAATCCACTGGCATCACCATTCATCAACACACAGAAATTTACCAGACTTTCCTCTACTCGATATGAGCTTGTTGCAAGTCTGAATGCAAACGACGGGTACCTCGTTCTTCCTGCAATGGGAAGCTGGGCAACCAAATACTGCCTTGAAGATGGTACTGATAGAAGTACAACTGTAAACGGCGGTGAATTTGTATTCAAAGGCGGCGGCGGAGCAGACTTCTTATCTCCTTCACCCGGAGGTACATTCAAACTGACGTTTGACTTCCAGCTTGGTCGTTTCACAGTAGTAAGACAATAACTCATTTAAAAACTTATACATATGAATCTCATGAATAAACTATCACTGGCTTTCATCGCAGGAGCATTCGCTCTTTATTCCTGTGAAAAGGCGGATAAATTGCCGGTATATGGCGATGGTCAATCACCGGTCCTGAGTGTGTCTGCTACTACTGTTGCACCTCCTCCGGCCGATTCAAATAAAGTGGCATTGACATTAAACTGGAGCAATCCTCAGCATGCTCAGGATTCAAGCCTATACAAATATGTTGTTGAAATTGACTCATCCGGTAGAAATTTCTCCAAATCAACTAAAGTTGAACTGGTAGGAAAACGTACATTGTCGTGGACGGCTAAAGAGCTGAATGCAGTATTGCTCAGCTATGGTTTTGCGTTCAATGTTGCATACGATGTTGATCTGCGTGTGACTTCTTCTTACGGAAATAATAACGAGAAGAAAACATCAAATACAGTAAAAATCAAAGCCACTCCTTATAAAATACCACCAAAAGTAGCATTGCCTTCTTCCGGTAAGTTGTTTATCGTAGGAGGTGCCACACAAGGCGGCTGGAACAATCCTGTGCCCGTTCCTGCTCAAGAGCTTGCCCAGATTGACGAAACAACATTTGGAGGAATTTTCC
>JBKDJT010000183.1:0-4308 GCA_046345435.1 Bacteroidota bacterium | reverse complement strand
ATGCGCATGAAGGTGTTTTCACCAAGAGTTGGCGCTAGAGTATTATTAAAGGTTGAAAACTTAAATGACGGAGGGGTCTTCTTTGAAAAAGAAGCTACGTCTACAGTGGCTAATGCCTGGGAAGACCTTGCATTCGACTTCAGTGCCATTAATACAGCAAATTCTTATCAGAAAGTTGTACTGATTTTTGATCTGGGTGTTTCGGGTGATGGCTCAGCAAATTTTACCTGGTTATTTGATGACATTCGCCAAACAAATACTTTGCCCGGTTTAATAACGCTTCCGCTTTCTTTTGAGTCTTCAAATACTTCTTACAATTTTATAAATTTTGATGGTGGAAATTCAACTGTGATCAATAATCCGGATGCGAGTGGAATTAACACAAGTGCCAAAGTTGTTCGTATGGTGAAAAGCGGCGGTCAGCCCTGGGGTGGTAGTTTGATCGGACTCAGTAGCCCGATTGATTTCACTGCCAATAAGATTTTTAGAATGAAAGTGTGGTCGCCGCGAGCAGGTGCAAAAGTTTTACTGAAAGTAGAAAATGCAAACAATCCCGGAATCAATTTTGAGAAAGAAGTTTCAACAACCGTAGCAAATGCATGGGAGGACTTGGTGTTTGATTACAGTGCGATCAATGCTTCGAATGTTTACAATAACATTGTTATCATCTTTGAATTAGGTACGGTAGGTGACGGATCTTCAAACTTTACTTTTTACTATGACGATATTCGTTTGACCAATTCTGTACCCACTGATATTAATTTACCACTGAACTTTGAATCGACTACGCTGACTTACAACTTTACCAATTTTAATGGTGGTAATGCATCCGTTGTAAATAATCCGGATAAATCAGGTATTAATACTAGTTCAAAAGTGGGCAAAATGGTAAAAGGACCGGGAGAGCCCTGGGGAGGTGCATGGATCGGCCTGACAAATCCGATTAATTTCTCTTCGAGTAAAACATTTAAAGTAAAAGTATGGTCGCCGCGAGCAGGTGCCAAGTTATTGCTAAAAGTAGAGAACCAAAATGATGGTGGTATAAGTTTTGAAAGAGAAGTTAGCACAACCGTTGCTAATGGCTGGGAGGAACTCACTTTTGATTTCAATGCAATCAACACTGCTAATAGTTATCAGAAAATTGTTTTGATCTTTGATTTGGGCACTGTCGGTGACGGAAGTTCCAATTTTACTTTTTATTTCGATGACATTCGACTGAATTAACCGAGGTCAATACTTATTTAAAAAAGATTTCGAATAATCAGAGAAAAATTTAAAATTCTTAAATATGAACAAGCTTAATCAAAGTATAATCGGTCTGTTATTTGGTCTTGCAATTTTATTTGCCGGTTGTAAAAAAGAGGAATACAAGTTCGGTGAACTTGTCACTCCGTCAGATCTTACCTTAAGTACATCAGTTGTCGGCAAAGACAACTCCAATCCCAATGGTGATGGAAGTGGCAAGGTAACGATCACAGCAACTGCTAAAAATGCAATTACCTATAAAATAGATTTTGGTGATGGCATCACCCAGGTAGTTCCCTCTGGAACAATCACGTACAAGTATAATAATCCGGGAACTTCAGATTATACAATTAAAGTAAACGCGATTGGTACCGGTGGCGTTCAATCTACATTAAGTAAAACAGTAAAAGTATTTGTCGCATTTACGATTCCCGCAAATATTATATCTGCGATGACCGGTGGTACTTCCAAAGTATGGGTAACCGATAAAGATGCCCTCGGTCATTTTGGTGTCGGACCTGCTGCTGAATTTTCCCCTATCTGGTATGCAGCTACTCCGAATACACGTGAGGCCTGTGCCTATGATGATGAAATTAAATTTGAAAAGGATGCAGCCAATAATATTCTGATGACTATCGATAATAAAGGGCAGTCTTTTTCAATTGGAGCAGCATCCTCATTTTACGGATTTGGTGGTGGTGATGCTTGTTTTAACATCGTTGCAGGAGGTACTAAGAAGTTGATTTTCCAGGATGCTACATCTACTTCTACGCCGGCTAATTCTACAAGAATACAGTTTACAGTTCCCGGAAATGGAATTATTAACTTTGGCACAGGCGGCACCACTTATGAAATTCTTTCAATCAGTGAAACGCAGATGCATTTAAGAAACATAGGTTCCGATGGAAACAGCTGGTATCAAAAACTAAGGGTAAAACAATGATGAAAAGGCTTTCTCTCTTCTTGTTTGTAATTGCTTTTTTATTTTCTTGTAAGAAAGAGAAAGGAAACGGAGTTGTTGTCCCTCCGTCCGACTTGGTTGTCAAGGCGGATGTAAGTAGTGATAACAGCGGAAATGTATTATTTACCGCTACGGCAAAAAATACAGTCAATTACGAATTTGATCTTGGTAATGGTGTATTTAAACTTGAACCCACAGGAAAGTTGAATTACAAGTATCCAGCAACCGGAAATTACGAGGTAAAAGTATTTGCTAAAAACAGTGCCGGTCAAATGGTATCAAAATTTCTGCAGATATCAGTTAATGTAGGTTCATCTCTTTTATGGTCGGATGAATTCAATATTGCCGGTTCTCCAGACCCTTCAAAATGGAATTATGATATTGGTACAGGGTCTGGAGGATGGGGAAACAATGAGTTGCAGTTTTACACCAGCAGACAGGAAAATGTGTATGTCTCTAACGGAACAATGAAGATAGTTGCCAAAAAAGAATCCTTTGGAGGAAGTAATTACACTTCTGCAAGACTTCTAACCAGGGATAAATTTTCTTTTAAGTATGGTAAAGTTGAAGCGAGGGCAAAGTTGCCGGCAGGTGTAGGAACATGGCCGGCTATTTGGATGCTTGGAGCAAATATTGGTACTGTCGGATGGCCTTCGTGCGGCGAAATAGATATCATGGAGCATAAGGGGTCGCAGTTGAACAAGATTTACGGAACAATACACTATCCCGGTTTTTCAGGAGGAAATGCAGTGGGGGGTACAACCAGTATTTCAAATGCCACAACTGAATTTCATATTTATTCTGTAGAGTGGTCTGAAACTGCAATCCGTTTTTTTGTTGATGGTATTTCTTATTTCAACGTTGCCAATAGTTCTTCAATACCCTTCAATCATAATTTTTTTCTGTTACTGAATGTTGCGATGGGCGGAAATTTTGGCGGAGCGGTTGATCCGCTTTTCAGTCAGGCACAAATGGAAATAGATTATATAAGGGTATATCAATAGGTGTTTAGTTACAATCAATAGTCAAAAGAGTGAAACTTATTTTTTTCTTTAATTAAATATTTTTCACTCTTCTTTTAACCCGTAAGCGAACAATGAAATATTTTAATAAAGTCATTCTTGTTGTACTAGCCATTACAGGTATATTCGAATTAAACTACACATGTGCGCAGATAAAGTATACAAAACTTGTTTGGTCGGATGAATTTAATCAATCCGGTTTGCCTGATAGTGCTAAATGGGGATATGATGCAGGAAGAGGGTGCCCTCAAAATTGTGGATGGGGAAACAATGAGTTGCAGTATTACACAGTTAGTCGAAAAGAAAACGCACGTGTTGAGAATGGACATTTAATCATTGAAGCTCACAGGGAAAATTTTCAGTCAAGTAACTACACGTCAGCGCGTTTGGTAACCAAAGAAAAAGGACACTGGAAGTATGGTCGTATTGAAGTAAGAGCAAAGTTGCCTTCAGGAAACGGAATGTGGCCTGCGATATGGATGCTGCCTGCTCATTCTAAGTATGGCAACTGGCCGCATAGCGGAGAGATAGACATCGTTGAATATGTAGGCTATATTCCAGATTCATTGTATGCAACGGTTCACACCGGAGCTTACAATGGAATGATCAATACACAGAAAGGTGGCCGTACTTATCGTAATGATTTACATTCCGAGTTTCATGTCTATTCTTCTATATGGACTGAAGACTCAATTTCTTTTTTTATAGACGGTGAGAAATATTTTTCTTTCAGGAATGATCAAAAAGGTTCAGCAGTATGGCCGTTTGATCAGGCATTCTATTTGATTTTGAATATTGCAGTCGGTGGTAATTGGGGAGGTAAGAAAGGAGTAGATAATTTAATTTTTCCACAGCGGATGGAGGTGGATTATGTGAGGGTTTATCAATAAAGAGTATAAAATTAATTTTATGTTTCGATTTGTTGGAAATATACTTATCGTATTTGTTCTTGCTGTTCATATTAATCATGCAGCCGCTCAAAGTATTTTAGTTAAAAATGATAATAAACTGAACCGCAAAGCTGATTCAGTATTATCTCTAATGAAACTTGAAGAAAAAATCGGTCAGCTGACTCAGCTC
>JBKDJT010000182.1:0-2896 GCA_046345435.1 Bacteroidota bacterium | reverse complement strand
GTTCTGAACTGCTCCACAACTTTATTCACCCATGCATGTCGGGGAAACTTTTTCTTTAGCCCGTTCATCACAATTTCAATTTCTTCTACTTTGCCACTCTGGCTCATAAGTGAAGCAGCAAAAAGGCTAACAACAGGACTTTCATCTTTTTCTGCTACGGAACGGATGTATTGATTTGTTTGAGAAATTTTATCCTGATAGGTCTGTAAGGCCTTCAACTTCGCCGTGCTATCTGCTTGTGCTGTTGCGCTTTGATCTATTGCCATCATTTCCTGCTGAACACTGGCAAGTGAATCCAGGAAAAGGCGAAGTCTTTCACTTGCAGGAGAGCCTTCAAAACGCAAGCGACTGAAATCATTCCAGTCGCCTGTGAGCTTGATTTTCTTATTGTCGGAAGCAAGAAATATAAATGGAGAAGACTTAGCATCAGGGAACCGAATTTGTAGAAGAGATTCCTCTGTAGTGTTTGCCTTTAATTCAAAAACGCCTCCTTTCATTGATACGGAATCTACAACCTGAGGCTGATCATCAGCACCAATCATTTCCAGATAAACAACAACTTCCGGAGCATTGACAAACTTACCGGAGACGACAACGGTTTTATTATCTGAATGATTACAGGAAAAAAAGAAAAGAATTACGGCGAAAATAGCTAAGCGCATAGGAATGTTTTAAACAGACAACGAATGTAGTTAATCCAAATACGAATCTTTCAAAAAACTAATTTTTTTGTAAAGACTGAAGAAGCAATTCCTGTACTATTTTCGGATCAGCCTTGCCTCCTGATTTTTTCATCACTTCTCCTGTAAATAATCCAATTAATCCTTTCTTACCTTTTTTATATTCCGTCACTTTCGCAGAAAAGACCGTCAGCACTTCATCAATGATCTCTTGCAGCGTATCTGTATTACGCTCCTGAATCAGATTTAATTCCTCTGCAAGCTGCATGGGATCTTTTTCCGGATGCTGAAGCAAAGCGGGAAAGAGTTGCTGAACAGCTGCGGTGTGACTAATAGTTCCATTTTCTATGAGCTGAATTAGATCGATTAGTCGCACTGGAGAGATCTTTAATTCTTTGCTATCTGTTTCTAAAAAAGCTGTTCTTACAGGACCAATTACCCAGTTAGCAATTGTTTTATAAGATGTAGAAATAGCTGCTGCAGATTCAAAATAAGCAGTAATTGCTTCATCTTCCGTTAGCTGAAGTGCATCATATTCACTTAAAGCATATTCACGTATTAATCGCTCTTTGCGTTGTTCCGGCAATTCGGGCAAGCCTTTTCTTATAGATTCGATCATTTCATCTGTCACAACAAAAGGAGGCAGATCAGGGTCTGCAAAATAACGGTAATCGTCTGCATCTTCTTTTGTACGGATACTGAAGGTTGTTTCGGAGGAAGCGTCAAAACTTCTTGTTTGCTGAAGAATTTCTTCTCCTTTCTCTTTTAATTCGATCATACGATACACCTCGTGGTCGATCGCTTTGCGCAGAAAACGAATTGAATTGAGGTTTTTTACCTCCACCTTGGTGCCAAGTGTTTTATCTCCTTTAAGTCTGATAGAAATATTGGCATCACAACGAAGACTGCCTTCTTCCATATTGCCGTCGCACACCTCAAGCGCACGCACCAGTTGACGAATGGCAGTGAGATAAGCAGCAGCTTCCTCTCCGGTATGCATGTCAGGCTCACTTACTATTTCGATTAATGGTACACCGGCACGATTATAGTCGATTGCAGTATATTCATCATAACGGTCATGAATACTCTTTCCGGCATCTTCCTCGATGTGAATGCGATTTAACCGAACAGATCTTGAACCTGAAGATGTATTTATTTTCACCAACCCACCCTTACAGATCGGAGTAGTATGTTGAGAAAGCTGATAACCCTTTGGCAGATCAGGGTAGAAATAATGTTTTCTTGCAAAGAGATTTACTTTTTCAATTTCACATTGGCAGGCAAGTCCCATCTTTACCGCAAGCTCGATTGCTTTTTTGTTCATTTTGGGCAGGGAGCCCGGGTGAGCAAGGGTGACAGGGCTTATTTGCGTATTGGGAGAAGCAGCGAAAGCCGTTGCATCTGCGGCAAACAGTTTACTTTCGGTAGAAAGCTGGGCATGCACTTCCAGCCCGATGACTGCTTCATATTTTTCTGAATATTCCTGCATAGTTGTTTGCTGCGCAAATGTATTCGATTTCCGGAGATCCTTATGTATTTCGTCAGCTTCTCATGAGAACATGTAATTTTGGCCCATGTCTGAAGAACGTACAGAAATTTCAAGCCTGGGTGAATTCGGGCTTATCGATCATCTCACCAAAAATATTGAATTCCACAACGCATCTTCTATTGTTGGTGTGGGTGATGATGCAGCCATTATTGATCATTTCGGGAAGCAAACAGTCATTACCACCGACTTATTGGTAGAGGGTGTTCATTTTGATTTAATGTACACTCCACTTAAACATCTTGGCTATAAAAGCGTGGTGGTAAACCTGAGTGATATTTATGCAATGAATGCACAACCAACTCAGATTATTGTGAGCATAGCAATCAGCAACCGGTTTAGTGTGGAAGCGCTGGATGAGCTATATGAAGGTATCTATGCAGCATGTCGGGAATACAAAGTAGATCTGGTTGGTGGCGATACCACCTCTTCTCAAAAAGGACTTTTCATCAATGTAACCGCAATTGGAGAGGTTGCGCCCGACAAATACGTTCGTCGTAACACGGCGAATGTAAATGATCTGATTTGCGTGAGCGGATACCTGGGTGGCGCTTACCTTGGTTTATTGCTTCTTGAAAGAGAAAAACAAATCTATCTGGAGACAAAAGGCGTACAACCTGATCTTGAGAACAGAGATTATATCTTGGGCAGACTTTTAAAACCTGAAGCT
>JBKDJT010000181.1:0-6522 GCA_046345435.1 Bacteroidota bacterium | reverse complement strand
CTGTATTCGCTCCGCCAACTCCTTCATCACTTATTTTAAAAGCTGTTTCACCAACCACTTTTGCCCCAAGATCTAAAGCGCTGCTGATATAAGATTCACCATTCTCTGCCATTGGTACAATCAGGTTAATTTTTACAACAGTGACATTGTCTCCTTGAAAAGAAATCTTCGCAGAGTTATCAGTAAAAGTTGCTTTTTCTTTACCGCTTTCTTTCGTTCCTTTTACAAAATATTCAAAATCGGTAGGTGTACTCATCAAAAATCCTTTTGCTTGTGCATCGTTTAGCGTACCTCCTTTTTTACGTTGCCATCCCTTAAATTCTTTAATGCCGGCCATCTGATCTGGGGCGACTATTTCATAACCCGCTTCTTTCATGCGTGTGAGGGTTTGATTGTAGAGGTAATTTGTATTATTAATCAGATCTTCGTCAACAAGTCCGGACAGATTCATCATAAGAGATGCAGTTGCATTGCCTGACAACATATTACCCGACATTTTTCCCTTCTCTGTTTCGGTTGCAACATAAACGATCTGATAAAATACCCTAAACTCTGCTATATAGATTTTTTTGGGTGCTTTTCTTAGTTTACCCTTTCCGGTTTCGGTTGATTTGATGTTTACTTCTGAAATTGTTACATTTTGTGCAACTAGTTGAGTGCCGCATGATATCAGTAGGATAAATAAGACTATTTGCTTCATAAAAAGTTGGTTATGAAGTAAATGTAATATTTTCTTTTTGCTTTTTTAATATTTTGCAAACAGTGAATAGAAATATTATACGGCTGAATAATTACTTCTCTGCCAAAGGCGACCCCGGGTCAAGCTTAGCTACACCTTACATAGCATGGGAGAGGAACGTACGCACTTTCGCTTTCGCACTGATATATTAATCTCTCTTCATTTTTCTACGGCTGAATAATTACTTCCGTCCCTACTGGCAAAAGCTCAAATAATTCTTTTGCATAGTCTCTTTTGGTAGATATACAGCCAAGTGTCCAGTTGACGTAACGATCTATATAGTTGTCCTGATTAGGCCTAGTACCATGTATGCCGATTCCATTGCCGGGTTTTGCATTGGCGGGGATGAGTCCTTTTTTTTGTAACTCACGAAAGCGAGCGAGGTCTTGTTGATTCGGATAATCGAGTAACATAAAATGCCCCCATTCATTGTGTTTCTTTTTGTAAGTAATTCTGTATGATCCTTCCGGTGTACATCTGTCGCCTTCTTTTGTTTTTTTATTCAGCGTTTCGTTTCCGAATACAACCGGGTAGGTAGCAAGCCATCCTTTTTTATCAAACACACTCATTTCATATCTGTGCTTATTTACCACCACACGATAATGAGAAGTTTCGGTGTTAGGATGTAAAATAAAGCCGGCTGACAGATAAAAGATTATCATAACAGCCGGCAGTATAAATTTTATTTTATTCATTTTGCAAGCGTTTCTGGTTCATTTAAAAAACGCTTGCAGGGTATTGATTGGTATTCAGTATAAATTGATTAACAATTATTTTAATATTCTGGTATTTTCTTATTGAGGTGAACTGAACCGGATTCCTGCCGAATAAGGCGTCTGGTCTAACCCGCTCCGAAACATATTGCCGAGTGCATAACTGCCGTATAATTGAATAAAGCCGAGATTTAATTCAGCAATGGCTGATAATTTCCATGGTTGAAGGTTAAAATCATTTCTTACTTTTTCTTTTCCTCGCTCTTTACTTACCATTTTTTGGCGGGCACTATATAAATACCCTGCACTAACACCTGCACTGAAACCATAGCTGTTTGCGCGCCCCGGTGTGAAATTAAAATTCAGCATCACGGGTACAGAAATATAATCGGCAGCCAGTTTGTTTTTTTCAAAACTTGCCACCTCTGTGTCTCTCTCAATAAAATAGCGTGGCTCATCTCTGAAACGGATATTCTTTTTAAATCTGTAGTTGTTTAATTCGATTCCTAGACCATATTTCAGATTCACGATATTTGAAATTAAACTTACTCTTTGCATAAAAACCCAAATATTGATATTTACAGATTTGCCATTTTGTAGGATCATATCGTCGGCTGTGCCTGAAGGAAAATAGCCGGAAGCTCCGTTAATTGATGCATAATTGGTGAGATCGTTGATATTGGTAAATCCCAAATCAACAATACCCCAGATGATAGTAGTCTTATCTTTTTTCCCTAAACAATTATCCAATTTTTTTTCGCGTTTTATGTTGATACGTTTCGATTGTTCCCGCTCGAAATCTGTACTGTCTTTCATGGATCTGAATTTATCACCGCGAATGTGAATTGTATCTTTTGTCGCACCTTTCTCGTTAATTATGATCATATTTCCTATAATAATCGTATCCTGATCCGTAAAGGAAATATCAGTTCCGCCATTGTCAAGTGTTCCAATGAAAGAAACATCAGCTGACTTACCTTCTACGATGATCGATTTAGGATCGTTACCGGAGTCTTCTTTGTCATTTATCATAATTACACTTCCGGTAATAATAGTATCTGCTTCAGAGTAGTGAATGATCTTCTTTTTGTCAATTTTCGAGGTTGAACGACTGATAATAATTCTTTCTGTTTTTAATGTATCTCTATTTTCTGCAATATTGATCTGTACTGTTTGAGAAAAGGCCTGCTGAGTAAAAGTTACTAGTAATAAAAAAATAAAATGGTTCATGTTTATATATTAAAGATTTAATAAATGGTGTTGTTGTAATTCTATTTGTGTTTTATTTGAATGATACTGATGCGTATCGGCTCTTCGCCTATCGTGTGTTTAAGCCTGCGGATAAATGTTCTCTTTGCTTGTCTTATGACACGTTCTGCTCTGTTAGTATATTCTGTTGATTCAGAAGTGGAAATAAAATATACAGGCTCTTGTTTGTCAGTAATAATATTTTCATTGCCAGATGTTTGTAACGAGCTTAAATGGATAGTATTGTTTTCTGCTTCTATTGTTTCTTCTGGCCTGCTCCATATTTCTTCCTGAACTGAGGTGTTGTTGTCTTCGATTTGGAGATCTTCCTTTGCTTCAGCAGTATTATTTGCTAACATCACTTTGTCTTTCGAGGTGTTTCCCGATACGGGGATATGGGTTACAAATATTTCTTTTTTGTCTGTGCGATCTGTGAATTCTTTGTCAGTCTTTATGTTTTCGTTCGACTCTTTGAATGTTACAATTTCATTGTTGTCGGATTGATTTCTATCTTTTGGTAAAGTAATTTTTGGCTTATACTCTCGTACAATTGTTTTTTCTTTTTTGAATTGCATACCAATCCAAATTCCGGATGCAAGTATCAATAATAAAATTGCCGCTGCTCTTAAAATTGTTCCGGCACTTAATCTGAATACAGATGTCTTCTGATACAGCCTGCGTTTATCAGGGAAAACGATTTCTAATGGAGGACGATGCTTGGCCTGAATAAGAGAAATGTAATAATCATGCCATCCTGAATCTTCTTCAATTTTTTGTTTGATAAAAGATTTTGTGTTGGCGTCAGCTTCTTCGTCTGAATAGTCAAGAAGCTGAGAAATCTCCTCATCCGTTAAGCCGTCAATGGGCACATATAATGATTGCAGTAATTTTTTGCTCTGTACTTGATCCGGCATGAAGCGCAACTCGAGTAGTGTTTCGAGTTCTTGCCGTAAATCCGGGTTTGAATGCAGAAAAGATTCAACAGCCTCTCTTTCAACTTCTGAAAGTTCATTATCCGCATATAGCAGCAGCCATTCCTGTATATTTTCGCGGTGAATCATTATTTACATATTATTTTCTACGCTTACTAGATATTCTCTTAGCTGCAGTCTTGCCCTGTGCAGATAGACTCTTACCTGACTGCTGTTGAGTCCGGTTATTTTTCCGATCTCTTCATAGCTGTAACCTTCATAATCTTTCAGTAACACCAGGCTCTTCCATTTTGCCGGCAGTTGTTCCAGCGCATCGTTTAATATTTGCCTCAGTTCCCTTCCGTTTTGCCGTTCTATCTTTGCTTCCTCCCTAAAACTTTCTTTCAGTTGGGTTCTTTTGTTTTTACGCAGATGGTCAATCATCAGGTTATAAGCAATGGTAAAAAGATATGATTTTACCGATCCTTCTGTTACCTGTTCACGGTTGATCCATAATTTTTCAAAAGCTCCCTGCACAATATCCCGGGCATCTTCTTCATGACGCAGGTTTTTCAAGATGAACCTGTATACACCATCGGCATATAAATTCACCCATTCATTGAAAATTTTGGCTGTCATGTATCAGAACCGATTCGTTTTAATTACCAGATTTACGAATAACCGACGGAAAAGTTACAACTTGTAAAAATTTCTTCCAGATGTGGTTGCCTATTGTTTTTTTAATGGTCATTTCGAATAGCCTCAATGATCATTCTTGTAGGGATCTACAAATCATTATGGGCATTTCATCTTACTTTTGCTTATTCTAATAATTAGTTTGTCATGAATGAAAAATTTGTTGAACGTATTGCTTCTGAACTTGATGAAATACGAAGTGCCGGTTTGTTTAAATCTGAACGAATCATTGAAAGTCCGCAAGGTCCTGAGATAAAAGTAGGTGGTAAGATTGTCCTCAACTTTTGCGCGAATAATTATTTAGGATTATCCTCTCATCCGAAAGTAACGGAAGCTGCCAAAAAATATATTGATCACCGTGGTTTCGGAATGAGCAGTGTGCGCTTTATCTGCGGCACGCAGGATATTCACAAAGAACTAGAAGCTAAGATCTCCAAATTCCTGGGTACAGAAGACACCATACTTTACGCAGCTGCTTTCGATGCCAACGGTGGAGTATTTGAGCCTCTGTTTGGCGAACAGGATGCAATTATCAGTGATGCACTCAATCATGCCAGTATCATCGATGGGGTGCGTTTATGCAAGGCGCAGCGTTTTCGCTATGAGCATAATAATATGAACGACCTTGAAGCTAAACTGATTGAAGCTTCTTCAGCCCGAACTCGGGTAATTGTGACAGACGGAAGTTTCAGCATGGATGGCACTATTGCACAACTCGATGAAATTGTGCGACTTGCTGAGAAATATGATGCTGCCATCATGGTGGATGAATGTCATTCCAGTGGTTTTCTGGGGAAAACTGGACGAGGAACGCATGAATACAGAGGAGTGATGGGGAAAATAGATATCATCACCGGAACACTTGGAAAAGCCCTTGGAGGAGCAAGCGGCGGATTTACTAGCGGAAGAAAAGAAATTATCGAAATGCTGCGTCAGCGTTCAAGGCCCTATCTTTTCTCAAATACCCTTGCACCAAGTATTGTTGGTGCATCTATTGCCGTGATGGACTTATTGAGTGAAACCACCGAATTGCGCGATCAACTTGAATACAACACAAAATATTTCAGAGAAAAAATGACTGCTGCCGGTTTTGATATCAAACCGGGTGATCACCCGATTGTTCCGATCATGCTTTATGATGCAGTCCTTTCCCAACAGTTTGCAGCCCGTTTGCTTGAACTGGGAATCTATGTGATTGGTTTCTTTTTCCCTGTTGTTCCACGAGGCCAGGCGCGAATTCGTGTGCAGTTAAGTGCTGCCCATACACAGCAGCACCTCGACAGAGCAATAACCGCTTTCGTACAGGTTGGAAATGAATTGGGTGTTCTGGGAAAGAAAGATTGATACACGGGCATCTGACATTACCTTTGCAAAAAAAACAGATGCGTTTTTCTATATTTTCCCTGTTGTTGTCGGCATTTATCTATAGTGGTTGTGCAATAAACAATCTCAAAGTAGACGGAGAGGTCAAATCTCTGTTCGAAAAGTATAAAGTAACAGGCACTTTTGCCTTACTCAATAATGCCGATGCAAATTTCATTATTTCAGATACTGCAGTTTATCGGAAAAGATATCCGCCCGCTTCAACTTTCAAAATCGTTAACTCACTTATAGGCCTTGAAACCGGTCGCATATTTGATGAAAAGATGGTGATTCCCTGGGATGGAGTGGAGCGCAGTTTTCCTAACTGGAACAAGGATCTCAACATGGCTGAAGCATTTGAATTTTCATGTGTTCCTTATTATCAGGAGGTGGCAAGACGTATTGGGCGAGACACGATGCAGTACTGGATAGATACTTTGTCGTATGGCAATAAAAACATAAGCGGCGCCATTGATTCATTCTGGCTCAATAACACATTGCAGATTTCTCCGGATGAGCAGCTTGGTCTGGTCAAACGCCTTTATTTCGGGCAACTGCCTTTCCAGAAACGCACCCAGGAGATTGTCAAAAAAGTGATGCTTCGTGAAAGTAATACCCTCTATCAGCTGAGTTATAAAACAGGATGGACCAAATCAGCACCCAATCAGAATATCGGTTGGGTTGTGGGATGGATCGAAGAAAACCGCCATCCTTATTTCTTTGTGCTGATGATGGAGTCGAAAGATCCGAATTATGAAATGATGAAAAATAGGGATGCGCTTCTGAAAGAATTACTTAAACATTATGGATTTTTTGAGGGCAAGAAATAATCCTCTGTTGCTTTCCCGGATCA
>JBKDJT010000180.1:0-4132 GCA_046345435.1 Bacteroidota bacterium | reverse complement strand
ACCATAGTGACTGTAGTGTACGTCACGCACCTCAAAGCCCGCACGCTCACGACTCAAACCACCTGGTCCGAGTGCTGATATACGACGCTTGTGTGTAATTTCAGAAAGCGGATTTGTTTGATCGAGGAACTGAGAAAGCTGAGATGTTCCGAAGAATGAGTTGATTACTGAAGAAAGAGTACGAGCGTTGATCAGATCCACCGGAGTGAATACCTCATTGTCGCGCACATTCATACGCTCACGTATTGTTCTCGCCATCCTTGCCAAACCAACACCAAACTGAGCATAGAGTTGCTCTCCAACAGTACGAACACGACGATTACTTAGGTGATCGATGTCATCAATTTCCTCTTTTGCGTTAGTTAATTTAACGAGGTATTTGATGATTGCAATAATGTCATCTTTAGTAAGTACTTTTTTGTCAAGCGCGTAAGTCAGATTTAGCTTACGATTAATTTTATAGCGACCTACTTCACCAAGGTCATATCTTTTATCACTGAAGAAAAGTTTATCAATGATGCCACGTGCAGTTTCATTATCCGGTGCATCAGCTCCACGAAGCTGACGATAGATGTGTTGTACCGCTTCAAGCTCACTGTTAGAGGTATCTTTATTCAGTGTATTGTAAATGATGGCATAATCACCGCTCACTTCTTCTTTTTGAACAAAGATGCTCTTCACCCCCATTTCACTGATTACCTCAATTGCCTCTGCATCAAGGGTCTGATCTCTTTCAAGAATCACTTCGTTACGCTCCATGTTTACCACTTCACCGCTATCCTCATCCACAAAATCTTCTACCCAGGTACGAAGTACACGGGCAGCGATACGCTTGCCTTCGTGTTTACTGAGAGATTTCTTATCGGCAGGTACTTCATCGGCCATGCCAAAAAGTTCCAGAATATCTTTATCTGTTTCGTAACCAATTGAACGAAGAAGTGTTGTAACAGGAAACTTTTTCTTGCGATCGATATACGCATACATGACATTGTTGATGTCAGTAGCAAATTCCATCCAGGCTCCTTTGAACGGAATTACACGTGCACTGTAAATTTTAGTCCCGTTGGGGTGAATACTTTGTCCGAAGAATACACCCGGAGAACGATGCAACTGGCTTACAACCACCCTTTCAGCTCCGTTGATGACAAACGTTCCGCGAGGAGTCATGTAAGGAATGTTACCAAGGAATACATCCTGAACAATAGTCTGGAAATCGACATGTTCTTCATCGTTACAGCTTAGACGCAATTTTGCTTTCAGAGGAACGGCATATGTTATACAGCGATCCATACATTCGTCAATGGTATAGCGTGGAGTATCAATAAAATAGTCAAGAAACTCGAGAACGAAAATGTTACGAGTATCTGTAATTGGGAAATTCTCTTTAAACACTTTAAAGAGACCTTCATTATTACGCTTATCAGGCGTAGTTTCAAGTTGGAAAAAGTCTTTGAAAGACTGTATTTGAATACCTAAGAGATCAGGAATTTCTGCAAGATTTTTAACTTTTCCGAAATTGACTCTTTTTGCAACAGAAGCACGTGTTGAAGACATACGCTTAAACCGGTTTTAATATGTTTGTGCACAAGAATAGCGACCCGTCCTCAAGGGACAGGTGTATTGATTTTCAGTTATATATGACTGATAATTGGCGCCAACTGCTATTCAGCCTAAAATTAGGGAGGGCAAAGTTAATGATTCTGCCTTTTGGAACAAAATTTGATTGCCCTTTAGTAGAAGAACCCCGGTTCTCCCGGGGTTCAACTGTATCATAAGAGATTACTGAACTTCTACATCAGCACCTGCTTCCTTCAGCTTAGCTGCGATATCATCAGCTTCTGCTTTAGAAACTCCTTCCTTAACAGGTTTTGGTGCGCCATCAACAAGTTCCTTCGCTTCTTTCAGTCCAAGACCGGTCAGGTCTTTCACGATTTTAACGACATTCAGTTTAGAAGCGCCTCCGTTTTTAAGGATAACATCAAATGCTGTTTTTTCCTCAGCAGCAGCAGCTCCGCCACCGTCTCCAGCAGCAACAACTACTGCAGCAGCAGCAGGCTCGATGCCATATTCTGTTTTGAGAACATCTGCGAGTTCCTGTACTTCTTTTACGGTCAATGCGACCAGTGATTCAGCTAATGCTTTTACGTCTGCCATTTTTTTACAATTTAACCGCCTTCATTTCCGACCATTTATTGTTGGATCCGGCGGATGGTGAATAATAATACCCCGTTTTAACCTCAGAGGTGTTGGTTTATTTTAGATTTTCCGAATGAAAAATTAGGCTTCTGCCGGAGTGCTTTCCCCTTGTTTTTCTGCGTGCTGTAAAAGTGCAGACAGTACGCGTTTCGCAGGAGACTGAAGCAATCCGATTACTTCTCCGATCAGCTCGTTCTTCGTTTTGATCTGAGTCAGTGCTTTCAGCTGATTATCTCCACTATAAACATCTCCGTTGATAAATGCTGCCTTCAGGACAGGCTTTTCACCATTGCTTTCTTTACGGAAAGAACTGATGATGAGTGCCGGTTCTTTAGGGTTTTCTGAAAAAAGTAACGCAGTTACATTATGTAGTGAGTCATAAACTCCGGCGTAGCGCTCAGCATCCAAAGATTCTAGCGCTTTTTTAATGAGGGTATTTTTGGCCACCTTCATTTCAATTTGCTTATCGAAGCAGGCACGGCGCAATTTACCAATTTGCTCAACGGAGAGTGATTCTGTATCTGTGATATAGAAATTATTGTACTGAGAGAACTTTCCTTTCAGCACTTCAATCACTTCATTTTTTTGATCTTTAGTCATTTTATTCGGTTTTTAAACCCTGAAAGGATTAGTTAATAAAAGTTTTTGTATCAACTGAAATACCCGGACTCATTGTGCTTGCCATGTAGATACTTTTCAGATAAGTTCCTTTTGCTGTAGATGGCTTCGCTTTTACGAGCGCATTGAGAAGTTCCTGTGCATTTTCAGCAATTTTCTCAGGAGCAAAACTGATTCTACCAATTGAAGCATGGACAATACCGGCCTTATCAACCTTAAAAGCAATCTTACCACCTTTAACCTCATTAACCGCAGCTGCTACATCATTAGTAACAGTACCTGTCTTTGGGTTTGGCATAAGGTTACGCGGACCAAGTACTTTTCCGAGTTTACCGATTTTAGGCATCACCGCAGGTGTTGCGATGATCACATCGATATCTGTCCAACCACCTTCTATTTTTGTAATGAATTCATCCAAACCTACATGGTCAGCTCCTGCTGCTTTTGCATCCGATTCTTTGTCGGGTGTGCACAGAACAAGAACTTTTTTTGTTTTACCTGTTCCATGAGGAAGGGTAACGGTTCCTCTGATGGCCTGATCAGCTTTTTTAGGATCAACACCAAGACGCACGTGTACGTCAACGGAACTATCAAATTTTGTACAGTTAATTTCTTTTACCAGGGAGGAAGCCTCTTTGAGGGTGTAAACTTTATTGGCATCCACCTTCGCCTGGGCAACTTTTCTTTTTTTGGTCAATGACATATTTTAAAGAATTTATGTCCGCTTATGCGAACAGGTGAATGATTAATTTTCCCAGGGAGCTTTTCCTTCTACAGTAATTCCCATGCTTCTGGCCGTTCCGGCAACCATGCTCATAGCGCTTTCCAGCGTAAAGCAGTTCAGATCAGGCATTTTGTCTTTGGCAATAACTTCTACTTGTGCCCAGGTAACCTTACCTACTTTGGAGCGGTTAGACTCTTTAGATCCTTTTTGAATCTTAGCAGCTTCTAAAAGCTGAATCGAAGCAGGAGGGGTTTTGATGATAAAGTCGAAAGACTTATCGGAATAAACTGTGATGAGAACGGGAAGTACTTTACCCGGTTTGTCCTGCGTTCTAGCGTTGAACTGCTTGCAGAACTCCATAATGTTTACGCCCTTGGAACCGAGCGCCGGACCTACCGGAGGTGCTGGATTGGCTTGTCCGCCTTTCACCTGCAACTTCACGAATCCGGAGATTTCTTTTGCCATTTTAAATGTTTTTTTGGTGATAACGTTTCGCCTAAGCGAAACTCCCAAATTCTGATGCCTGATTTATGTAATCAGTATCCAAAGAACTTTTAGGGAGCGCAAAGGTAATATTTTTATTTAAACTTATAA
>JBKDJT010000179.1:0-3248 GCA_046345435.1 Bacteroidota bacterium | reverse complement strand
AGTAACAGTAACAGTTACCTGCTGCTTTACGCGGCTCGATAACATCTGATTGAAAAATTCTGGGCGAACGCTGAAGCGAGTGGCTTCCTTGGCGAACAACTGAGGTTTGTTTTGCTGCTTCTCTTTCCCGGACTTAAAATGGAGGTCCTGTGAAAAGGCAAGTGTTGTTGCGAAACTGAAGAGAAGAGCAATAGATAGCTTCTTCATGATTTTTAGCTTTACGTGGATACTAGATTAATTACCACACAAACATACAACCACTGAAAACACAGTTCCAACAATTAAAAACCGTTTCTGCAAAGAATAGGGGTCAACACTTAGTGAAGGGTAAAAGATGTTATTGGTTGTGGGTTGTTAAGCAATACCTTTCCGTTTGGCTTTTTCGAATCCGTCAGATTTGTTTACAAATTATATACACGAAGCGATTAACACATTAGCATGTTTTTGAATATGCAGATTAACCTGTCTTCATCTAATAAACAAACAAGCCTGTTGTAACATCTTACCAATAACAGGTACAGGTTTTTCTCTATTATTAATCGCATCAGAAAAACCTTTGATCCATAGGCCGAATAATAAAAAATAAGACGGGATGGTAATATAGTTGACTCTTTCACTGTATACATAAACGGCCTGCAATATCCAAAGCAGTACAAGTATAATCATCAAGCCCATCATCTGACGAAGATGTAATAAGACGACCGACGATTTGCATCCTGATTGTTTAAACTGTAATAAGGCAATGATCCACCCTAAAGGAGTGAGATAGGCAAGCCATGGTGGAGGTTCTTTTATCATTTGATTCATTAATAAAAATCAAATGAAAATAGTCGACAAGTCAATAAAAAAAGATGATGGAGCTCTTTAAAAAATATGATCTTGGGCAATCAGGGTTTTATCAGAACAACCCCTGCATTTTTTTCAACGAATCGTCCTATGGGTTTTATAAAAGAAGCAAGTTTTCTCTGAGAAAATAAATCCTGAACCTCTTTGTATCCTGCCGGGTCAACCGCAATTAATAATCCCCCGTTCGTTTGAGGATCTGGTAAAATCTGAAAAGCCTCCATTACATTGACGCCGGGAGCGAAAGTTGTTTTAGGCTGATAAAAATTCCAGTTACGGTAAGTGGCATCAGGAACAACCCTTTGAGCAACATAGTGCTTTGCCGCTTCCATCACGGGAATTGCACTGTATTCAATTTCGGCACTCAGCCCACACCCTTCAGTCATTTCTATTAAATGTCCAAGCAGGCCGAAACCTGTTACGTCGGTCATGGCATGTACTGCTTTTAGCTGAGACAGTTCCGCACCAATAAAATTCAGTTGAGTCATATGACTAACAGCCAACCCTTTGTGTTCGGGCAATAAAAGCCCCCTTTTTTCGGCGGTTGTCAGAATACCAACACCCAGTGGCTTAGTGATGAAGAGTAGGTCTCCTTCTTTAGCCGTATTGTTTTGTTTTAACTGGTCTTCAGCAACACGACCGTTTACGGTAAGACCAAAGAATGGTTCTTTTGCATCAATGCTATGACCTCCTGCCAATACAATACCGGCCTCATTACAAATTGTTCTTGCGCCTTCCATTACTTCTCTTGCCATGGTTACGGGTAATTGATCAACGGGCCAGCCAAGAATTGCTAATGCAAGAAGTGGTTTGCCTCCCATTGCATAAACATCACTGATTGCGTTGGCGGCAGCGATTCTTCCGAAATCAAATGCATCGTCTACAACGGGCGCAAAAAAATCTGTTGTGCTTATTAAAAGCTCTTTATCATTTAAACGATAAACTGCTGCATCGTCGTTTGAATGATAACCCACAAGAAGATTTGGATCAAAGAAAGATGTTTGTTCGGATTTAAGTATTTCCTGTAATACAGCGGGCGCTATTTTACAACCACAGCCCGCAGCTTTTGAATATTCCGTTAAGCGATGTTGCATATCCTATTTATAGCCGCCTGAATAAGACGGATGCGCTTTTTTCAAGCGTCGATGTGAAAAAAACCTGATAACGTTGGTCGCCGGAATAAACAACCATTAATCCGGTATTCGGAGGGATTGTACCTAGCGTTTCTGCATAAAGAGTTATCTGTACTATTTGACCTGCCGGCACGCTGATTGTGAATTTTTGTGCCTTGGCTCCAAGTCCAATTTTATTAAGCAATAGTTTATCATCTAAAAACACAGAAACGGTATCTCCGTCTATTTCTCCGTTATCATACAATGCGATGGTGATGCTGTCTTCAAACACAGACAATGTCTGAACGGGTTCGGATGTTCTTTTGTTTTCAAGTATCTGAACTTTCGCCTGGTTAATTGTTTGCCCCATATTCGCATATTCGCGCTTTAAGGTGTCTTTGTTATGTACCAGCACAAGATCAGATTGTTGGCTTTTTACCGAATCTGTAACTGTTGTTTTAACAATTTCAGAAGATGATTTTCCTTTATTAACCTTGGTTGTTTTTTCTTCGTCTAAAGTTTCTTTACTATTGTTCTTAATGTCTTTTTTCTGCTGTTTAACAGTGGCTGTTTTGTTTTTTAATGAATCAGATTCGGTTTTTGCGGTTTTATTTTTATTCTCTTGATCATTGATACCGGACTTGTCTTTATCTCCCTTCTTTGATGGTTGAACATTTTTTACAACAACATCCTGTTTTGCGGGCTTGGTATTGTCTTTATCTTTCCGAACAGCAACATCGGGCTTGTCCTTGTCTGTTTCTTCAAACGCCATTTCCTGATCCAGCTTTTTGTCGGCCAGTCTCTTATACAGCTGTGTATTGAGATAATCTTTTTCCCTTATCACATTTACTGCTCCTGTTAGTGATTTATAATTGCGCCAGGCGGTAGTGTTCCATTTGCCGGGCAAAACAGTAGATGTATCCTGAATATCTTTTAGGTTAAAGAAGAAAACTGTTTTAATGCCTCGCGTATTGTTTTCGAAGTTGTTTGAAACAGAATACTCGTCTTCCACGATAAGCACATCTCCGTTTATTCGTGCATTAACTTTTAATAAATTATAATACAACGTATCTCTCAAAACAAAAAGTCGGTAACAATATCCATATAATTTTCCTTTCTTTTCTTTTAGTGTAAGTTCAAAGTTAATGGTGTTTTTAGGGCTGTCTACTTCCATATACCCCTTGTATACGCCAGTAACCTTTTGTGCGTTTACTGTTATAACAAAACAAAATAAAACCAGTGTTAAAAAAATATTCTTTTGCATCTTTAATTTATTATGAACTCCTCGGCTTG
>JBKDJT010000178.1:0-4093 GCA_046345435.1 Bacteroidota bacterium | reverse complement strand
AAGACATCCTTCTTCATTTCCCCTACCATTCTTTTGAAACAGTGATTGATTTGCTAAGAGAGGCGGCCATGGATACGGATGTAACTGAGATAAAAATAACTGCATATAGACTGGCTGAAAATTCTAAAATCATCAATGCACTAATCAATGCCGGCAGAAATGGGAAAAAAGTTACCGTTATGCTCGAACTCAGAGCAAGGTTTGATGAAGAGGCAAATCTGGAATGGAAGGAAAGGCTTGAACTGGAAGGCATCAAGGTATTGGTTGGCATCCCGAATATGAAAGTGCATGCAAAAATATGACTCATTAAAAAAAGAATTAAAAACACAAGCATTCAGTACGGGTTTGTCAGCACAGGCAACCTCAATGAATCTACAGCCCGAGTTTACGGCGATCACTGTTTATTAACAGCCGGAAGATCAATAATGGCTGACGTCAATCGTATCTTCTCATTTTTGGAAAACCCGATACCCGTAAGGATGAAATTACTTAGGGAATGCAAAAGCCTTGTTGTTTCTCCCCTATCAATGAGAAATACATTCGCTGAGCTGGTAAGTAACGAAATTAAAAATGCAAAATCGGGCAATGCAGCTGCAATCACGCTCAAGATGAACAGCCTCTCCGATGAGTATATGATCAACCTGCTTTACGAAGCTGCCCGATCCGGAGTTGAAGTTAAACTTGTTATCAGAGGCATCTTCTGTATGCTTACCTCACACAAAAAATTTAAGGTGAAGCCCTTTGCTGTAAGTATTGTCGACCAGTATCTTGAGCACAGCAGGGTGTTGATATTTCACAACAAAGGCAAAGAAAAAGTTTTTCTATCTTCGGCCGACTGGATGGTGAGAAACCTGGATCATCGCATTGAAGCTGCCGTTGAAATACAGGATGAATTGTTGAAGAATGAATTAAAAGATTATCTCTCCATTCAGCTAAGCGATAATACAAAAGCCCGGATACTGGACAACAACCTTGAAAATAGGTATGTCCCGAAAAAAGGAAAAATGATCAGGAGCCAGGTAGAACTTTACAATTACCTGTTCCAAAAAACAATGAAGGAAGTTGAAACTGGCAGCAATAGATATAGGAAGCAACGCCGCCCGTCTGCTGATAACAGAAGCAACGGAGGAAGAAAAAGGTAAAATTATTTTTCAGAAGCTGAACCTTATTCGTATTCCCCTGCGACTTGGCTTTGATGTATTTGAAACCGGCAATATATCCAGAGAAAAAACTGCGAAACTTGTTGAAACGATCAAAGCATACCGTCATCTCCTCAATATTTATGAAGTCGCTCACCTAAAAGCATGTGCAACCTCTGCGATGCGAGATGCAGGAAATGCGCAGGAAATTATCAAAAAAGTTAAGGAGAGCAGTGGCATCAACATTGAAATCATTACAGGCGATCAGGAGGCAGCATATATTTATGAAAATCATATCGCAGAAAATCTTTCTTCCGATCACTCCTATTTGTATATAGATGTTGGAGGAGGCAGTACTGAGCTAACCTTTTTTTCAAAAGGGAAACCCGTCTTCAAAAAATCTTTCAACATCGGCACCATACGTCTTCTTAAAGAAAAGGTAGATGTTAGTCAGTGGGAAGAAGTGAAGGAATTTCTCAAACAAAATCTCAAAGGCCATGCACAACCTGTTGCAATCGGCTCCGGAGGAAATATCAACAAAGTATTTTCTCTATCAAAGAAAAAAGAAGGCAAACCATTGCCCTTCGAATTACTTAAAGACTACTTGAAAGAACTGGGAAGTGTTTCACTTAAACAAAGAATGGAATTATACCAGCTGAAGGAAGACCGGGCAGATGTAATTGTACCCGCCCTTCAAATATATGTGAATGTAATGCGATGGGCTGATGCAGATGAAATTTATGTTCCCAAAATCGGGCTGGCCGATGGCCTCATTCATATGCTTTATGATGAAGTAAAAGCAAAAAAGCAAGTATATTGAGAAATAAAACCAAAAGATGAGCAGCGAACACAGAAGAATTACGACGCATACGCTTCAAAAAATGAAGAAAGCCGGTGAAAAGATTTCCATGCTGACTGCATATGATTTCTCTTTCGCAAAACTGATCGATGAAGCGGGTATTGATGTAATTCTTGTAGGAGACTCTGCTAG
Source organism: Bacteroidota bacterium (assembly GCA_046345435.1). Taxonomy (GTDB): domain Bacteria; phylum Bacteroidota; class Bacteroidia; order Chitinophagales; family Chitinophagaceae; genus Lacibacter. The sequence goes on along the minus strand of JBKDJT010000178.1, from coordinate 1,963 downwards.
TAATGTAATGGCCGGACATGAAACGACGCTTCCCATCACATTAGATCAGATGATCTACCATGCGCAATCAGTAATCAGAGCGGTAAAACATTCGCTGGTAGTGGTTGATCTTCCTTTTGGCACATATCAGTCAAACTCAGACATGGCTCTTGCCAGCGCAGTTCGCATCATGAAGGAAACCGGGGCGCATGCCGTTAAAATGGAAGGCGGAGAAGAGATCATAGAATCCGTTAAAAAAATTACTGCAGCAGGAATACCGGTGATGGGACATCTCGGACTCGTTCCCCAGTCAATTTATCAGTTTGGTACATATACAGTGAGGGCAAAAGAAGAAGAAGAAGCCAATAAATTAAAAAATGATGCATTGCTGCTGCAGGATGCAAAATGTTTTGCGCTTGTTCTCGAAAAAATCCCTGCCGCATTGGCAAAAAAAGTAGCATCCTCACTGAGTATTCCAGCAATTGGAATCGGTGCCGGCTCCGGTTGCGACGGACAAGTACTAGTGATGCATGATTTACTTGGTATCAATAATGAATTCAACCCACGTTTTGTTAGAAAATATCTAAACCTGCATGCACTTGTAACTGATGCCTTTAGAAACTACCACAATGATGTAAAAAAAGGAAGTTTCCCTAGCGAGGAAGAGTCTTATTAAAAAACTGATTCACATCCAGGATCGTCCATATACTGATGCCTTTATATCTCACCGAAAGTTCATTTAGTACTTTCACAGGTATCAATTCAGTTTGCTTTGACTCTATAATCATTGCCTTTGTAAAGAATATTTTTTCGAGATATTCCCTTTCTCTTTTAAGCAGGTAACGTATTTGAAGCTTAGCGGCAGAACGGCGGCCTTCTATTACGGAACGTGCAATAACAACCATGTATTGCTGGCGTTGGTCCATATCTTTTAAACGCAAAACCTCGTAATAAATCAGTGTATCTCCTTTCTCCTTTTTACGTTTGGATATGGAGGAACTCGTCTGAATTGTAGTATCTCTTAAAGGGAGTTGAGTGCTGATTTCCGCATAAGAAACAGCAGCAAAAAGAACAGAACAGGATATGGTTATGACATATCGCATATGGTTTGTCTTAAGGATATACATAAAGATACTTATTTATTCTGATAATTTCATGATATTCTGCTCCCCTATCTTTGCCGACAAACGATAATATATGCCACGTATAATTACCAGTCTACTCGTTTTGTTTTTATTCATTTCCGCAAGAGCGCAAGAATCTCAAAATGAACTGGATCCTGTTACAATATCTGCATCTATGTTTCCCAATCAACAATCGAAAACGGGCCGGAATATTATTGTAGTCGACGGTGAAGCATTGAGAAAATATCCTGTTAATTCTGTAGATGAACTGCTTCGTTATCTTCCCGGTATTGAAGTGCAAAGCAGAGGACCGATGGGTACGCAAAGTAATATCACACTAAGAGGTGGTACTTTTCAGCAAGTACTGATCGTGATTGACGGGATGCGCATCAACGATCCGCTTACCGGGCACTTCAACTCCTACTTCCCTATCTCTCCTGAAGAAATTGACAGAATCGAAATACTGAAGGGAGCTTCTTCTGCCGTCTATGGTACAGAAGCTGTTGGTGGCGTTATTCACATCATCACAAAAACCTTCTCCGGAATAAAAAACAAGAAATACAGATCCGTCTCTGCACAACTATCAAGCGGACAGTTCGGATTACGTAACGGACAAGCAGGATTTACAGTACATCAAAATAAAACAATCGTATCCGGAGGAATCCTACAGAATTATGCAGAAGGCCAGACACTAAGAGGAACAAAAGGTTTTTTCAACCTTTCTACCATTTCTCTTTCTGCAAAACACTTTTTTAATGATAACTTTTCCCTGGCTTACCGAACTGCATACGACGACCGTAATTTTAACGCACAGAATTTTTATACTCAGCTAATCATTGATACAGCTACAGAAAGAGTGA
>JBKDJT010000177.1:0-3760 GCA_046345435.1 Bacteroidota bacterium | reverse complement strand
AATTTAGGTCAATTAATCCAATTATATCCAAGACAACAAAATCAAATTCAAGACCAATTAAATAGAGTTGATGCAACAATAACAACTGCCCAAACAGTTGATGACCCAGATTCATTTTTTGGTTCTTTATTTGGTAATGATTCCGCAGATGTAGCAGATGGTTTAAATCAAATTGCCCAAATTACCGATCCAAATCAAATTGATCCAAATTCTCAAGTTGCTCCAGTAATTGACCCTGTAGGTATATTAGCCGGAATTTCACAATCTGGATTAACAGAAGCACTCGAATCAGCATCATCAAATATTTCATCAGCAAAATCAAGAGCAAAAAAAGTAAAGGTTATTGAATTTGACCCACTTGAAATTTGGAAAGAAGGTGACCAAAATTTCACAAATTTAGAAAAAGCCGTAAAAAGTAAAACATTAGATGAGGAGACATTTGCAGAAAAGTTAGCGGAATTAACCGGATTACCTATTCAATCAATTAGGAGTGAAGGTAATAAAAAACAGATGTATGAATATGTTGTTGGTAAAATTCGGAATAATATGCAAACTACACAAAAAGGTAATACCACAGTAATTCAAAATTATTTATCAAAATCTAATTATAAAAATATATCTGATTTTGATAAATTAAAAAAGATAGCAACCGACTTAAAAGAACTTACCAATAATGAATATAACTACAATTTGAACACACGCGGAGTAAATGGGATAAAAATTAAAAAATCAATAAATTATTATGCGGATAATTATTTGTGAGTTAAATAATCTGAACTTTTATTATTTTTTATTATTTTTTATTATATTTTCTTATATAATATTATATAATGAAATATTTTGAAACGAATCTAAAATGTCAAGATAATTATAAAGAATTTGGGAAATTTATGATAAATATGAAATTGTTGTATGAGAATATACTTTTATGTAAATATAAAAAGTCTTATGCACCAATACCACAAATTCGAAGACAAAACGTCTCAAATGATTTTGTAGATGAACTTATTTATATATTTGACACAGGAAAAATTGATTATGAAAAATTACGAGAGTTATCAGACACTGAAAATAATTTATTTAAAACTTTAATAATGAAATCAGGATTATTTGATAATTTAAAATATAATTATCATGATACAAGAGATAAACTTGAAGATATTATAGAAGAATATGATATATTAAAAGGTGAAATCGAAGCCGATAATAATAATCCAGAATTAATAACGAAATGTAAATCAGTTGTCAAAAAACTTTTTCATTGTGGTAAAATATCAAATGATGAATATCACGAAATAATAAAATCATTAGAATAAAAAAATATATAAATATAATATATATGAATACTCAAACTATTGTCTTAAATAGAAAAAATGTTATTGCAAATACATCAAATACTAAATACGAATATAAATTTCCGAAACCAGTTAATATGACGAATAAAGAAATTGCACTTGCATCATTAAATATGTATTACTCTTGGCCCAATATTCAAGCAATATATAATAATAATGTTTTTACATATAAATGGTGGGATTATTATGGAAATTTGACATCAGTTCAAAATGTTACAATACCAGATGGTAATTATAGTATTAGTACATTAAGTGCATTTATTCAATCACAAATGTTATTAAGAGGACATTATTTAATTGACCCAAATGCAAATAAAAAATTCTTTTTAGAATTAATTGAAAATCCAACATATTACGCTTGTGAAGTTACATTTACTTCGATGTATGCAAAAGGATATTTACCATCAGGTTGGTCAAATCCAACTCCACCGACAACATATGTTAATGCTTCAGGAGTTACAGTATATTCAGGATGGGATTTACCAGCACCAGCACCAGTGACAAATTTGGGACAATATCCACAAATAATTATGTCTTCATCAAGTAATATAAAAGATTTTTTAGGTTTTGTGGCCGGAACATATCCAGTCGCAGGAACACCAGTTAGTACAACTTATGATTTATTAGGAACTGTAGCACCACAAACATATCCGGTCAGTGCATTGAATATACAATCAAATTTCTGTAAAAGTGATATTGCAATTCCAGATAATATTTTATATTCATTTTCACAAGGTAATTCGGCATATGGAGATTTAGTTCTTATTGAACCACAAAATTTAATTTGGATTAAAATAATTGACGGAACATATTCCAAATTAGAATTAACATTTATTGACCAAGATTTTAACCCAATGAAAATTTTAGATAATCAAGTCAACATTATTATTTTAATCCGAGACATTTAAATATTATTTTCTCGAATATATAATATATAATGGTATTTTTTTTAGACCCCAAACAATTTCATCAAGCAAAATTATTTTATCCAAAAAGCTTTCTAGCGGATATGATTCCACAACAATCTTTAAATATTCCAGATATCGCAGAAAATCCAAGACAACCTGATCCTGCGATGATTGATTCATTTGAAAAAAAAACAACTATAAAAGATTTAGGAGAACAAGTTGAAACGGATGAATTATCTGGATCTGGATTCAGAGTTAATGGAGGTAAAATTTCTAAAAATAAAAATGATAAATTACGAAAATTTATTTCACTAAAGTTATAAATTAATTAAAATATAAAGTTTTTTTTTATCTCATATATATTATATATATGAGTTTTAACACAACAATTGACAATCTTGTTTATTCACAAGCCACACAACCCGAAAATATCGCAGAAAAACCATTTGTAAGTAAAGAATGGACAAACCCTATATTTGATACTAATACATCTGCATCATATAATTCTAACCAAATTATTTTTGATTCTACAACTTTGGCAAATTCTGGACAATTCCCAAATTATTCTGAAGGTATGATTATTTTACCTATGGTAATTCGAGTTGTCGCAAGTACTGATCAGGATTGGACTGCTGCCGGGAGAGCAGGCACTGATTTTATGTTGGCACTTAAAAATTCACATGTTCAATTAGTTCACTCAATTGGTATTAATATGAACAATATGGATATTATTCAACCAGTTCCTCTTTCAAATGCTTATTTAACTTTTATTCAACACTCTGAATTATCAACCGAAGATGAATTATTAAATTCTCCATTACACGGATATTGTAAAGATTCTTCATCATCTTGGTCTTTCATTGCAGGTACTGCCAATAATGGTGTTGTCACAGGAGATTCAAGAGGATGTGGTCTTGTTAATAATGCAAATTTTGGACTTGTGAATGGTTTAGCAGTAAATGACCATTATAATGAAGGAATGTTAAGAAGACAAAAATTAGTTAATAAATATGATGCTTCCAAAGTTGCTGTTCTTGGAGCAGAGGCGATGAATGCAATTGAATGTAAATCATATGTTTCCAATCAAGCAGACGGTAAATATTATTTTTATGATGTTGTCTTGAGATTGAAAGATTTGTGTCCTCACTTTTTTCCAAACTTTCCTTTAACAATGGGTGTAAAATTTAAAATTACTTTAACATTAAACAATAATATTTCTTTTCAATTTATAAAAAATGCTGCAGGATTGTTCGTTTATGATCCTGCTGAATTCTCTAATGTTACAAGTGCTACAAATCCTCTGATGATTTCTGCCTCTTATAATGCATTAGTCGCTCAAACTGGTGGTAATTTTTATCCTCTTGACGCTGGTGCAAATGCAAATGCTTCTCCAACAGGTAACTTTAACTTTCAAATTAATGATGCAAGTCCTCAAAATGCTGTCATTCCTTGTGGTTCATCTTGTTTGGCTGCTGTCGATGCAACAATATATACAGT
>JBKDJT010000176.1:0-3076 GCA_046345435.1 Bacteroidota bacterium | reverse complement strand
AGTTTAGGGAATGCGAAATATCCATGTGCGCGCTCGCGGTGTTGGCCGATAGGGCCGTAGTTTTTTACCAGCTTTTCAAAAATATCTGCCATAGTATCTGTCGGGTTTAAAGTTGTGCAAAGGTAACAATTTGATGCTTTTTTCAGTGGTTTTATCTCAAATAGAAATCAGAGATCATCAAGGCATAATTTGTAAGAATGCTTTCTTTTGATCTTCGTTTCCTGCAGATGTATCTTTACAATCCTAATTTTTATCTATGTATAGAATATTTCTCTTGTTGATTACATCTGCTCTGATTTCGCTTTCTGCACACGCTCAAAAAAAATCAACTCTTGATGGTCGCCCTCGCCTGGTAGTTGGTATCATGGTTGATCAGATGCGCTGGGATTTTCTATATCGCTATTACAACAGGTTTCAACCGAATGGCGGATACAGACGTCTCATGGATAAAGGTTTTAGCAATGACCAAACATTCATCCCCTATGCACCAACTGTCACTGCTTGCGGACATGCGAGTGTGTACACCGGAACTGTGCCTGCGGTACATGGTATTGTAGGAAATAACTGGTGGGGGAGAGCAGAAAACAGGGTTGTTTATTGCAGCGAAGATCCTTCGGTTCTGACTGTAGGGAGCAATACAACCTCAGGGAAAATGAGTCCGAAGAATATGTTTTCAAATTCTATCTGCGACGAACTAAAATTGGCAACAAATTTCAGAAGTAAAGTGATTGGCATTGCCATCAAAGACCGCGGTGCCATTTTGCCGGCCAGACATACTGCTGATGCTGCATACTGGTACGATAATAAAAGTGGCAACTGGATTACTTCCACTTATTACAGAGAAGGTCTGCCACAATGGGTAAAGACATTCAATGAAAAAAAATATCCTGATCAGGGGTATCAGCAGGGATGGTCAACACTTTACCCAATGAATTCTTATGTTCAAAGTGATTCATCGGTGAATGATTATGAGTCGCGTCCTTTTGGAGATGATCAGTTTAATTTTCCTTATAAATTAAATCAGTTTATCGGAAAAAATTACGGTGTTATTTCTCAAACACCATATGGCAATACAATGACTTTCGAAATGGCAAAAGGTGCTGTAGTGAATGAGTCGCTGGGTAAAGATGAAGATCCTGATTTCCTGGCAGTTAGTTTTTCTACACCGGATTATATCGGTCATGCATTTGGACCAAACAGTATTGAAGTTGAAGACACTTACCTGAGAATGGATATTGAACTGGCCGCGTTCTTTAATTTTCTTGATCAGCAGGTTGGTTCAGATCAGTATGTCGTGTTTCTTACTGCAGATCATGGCGTTGCTCATGTTCCCGGATTTTTACAAAAACAAAAACACCCCGGGGGTAATATAGATGATGATAAAATGATTAAAGAATTGAATGATGCCATTCTGGGAAAATTTGAGTTGAAGGATGTTATTTTTTCCGGACTCAATTACCAGCTTTCTTTAAATCATTCTGCAATTGATTCTTCAGCAGTAGATAAATCAAAGCTTCTGACTTTCATTCAGGACTTTGTAAAAAAACAACCAGGTATTGATCGCGTGTTTCCATGCTTTGAATTATATAAAGAGTTAATGCCTTCACAGGTGCGGGAACGTTTTTCAAACGGTTATCATCCCAAACGTTCCGGCGATATCCAGTTATTATTTCAGCCCGGGTGGATTGACGGCGGTAAAAAAGGAACCACACATGGTCTATGGAATCCTTACGACAGTCATATTCCGCTAATTTGGTATGGAAGGGGAATTCCTAAGGGTCGCTCGAATGACATGGTTTACATGACCGACATTGCCCCAACCCTTGCGGCCCTGCTTCGTATTCAAATGCCAAATGGTTGTATTGGCAGACCGATACTGCCTGTTTTGTCTGAAAAGTAAATGGGAATGAGAGCGGTTTGAAGGGTTTTAAACTGTGGCATTAATCTTGCAAAATGATGTAATACATGTTTGTTCTGATTTTTTATAAATCAGACTGACAAAATGACTAAGTTATGATGAAGCAAAAAGAACAGTCTTTGTTTATGAGTTCTCAGGAAGAGGATGTTGATTTTTTACCAATTATTCCGCTTAATGAAACAGATCAGGAAGATGAGAAGCTGGTTATCGGTGAAGATATTCCCATTTTACCACTCAGAAATACAGTTTTATTTCCCGGAGTTGTGTTGCCCATTACAGTAGGCCGTGATAAAAGCATTCAGGCCGTGAATGAAGCGTACAAAGCAGATAAGCTTGTTGGTGTGGTTGCTCAGAAAGACAGTAATGTAGAAGATCCGGGTGTGAAAGACCTTGAAAGAGTAGGGACGGTAGCTCGCGTGGTGAAACTGATTAAAATGCCTGATGGCGGCACCACTGTGATTATTCAGGGAAAGAAAAGATTTGAGTTAAGGGAGATCACAACAGAAGAACCATTTTTTCGTGCGAAAATTGAACTGATTGAAGAAGAGCCGGTGCCCGACACAGATCATTTTCGTGCATTGGCGGGTTCTATTAAAGACCTTGCCACCCAAATAATACAGCTTTCTCCGAATTTGCCAAGCGAGGCTGCCATCATCCTTAAAAACATTGAAAACCCCGGTTTTCTCATTCACTTTGTAAGCAACAACCTCAACTCAGACATTACCGAAAAGCAAAAACTGCTTGAGATGCAGAACCTCACGCAACGTGCGGAACTGCTCATGAATTTACTGCAACGAGAACTCCAGTATGCAGAGTTGAAAAACAAAGTCACCAGCAAAACAAGAACTGAACTAGATAAACAACAACGTGACTACTTTCTTCAACAGCAATTGAAAAGTATAAAGGAGGAGCTTGGTGGCGATTCCAACGACCTTGAGATTCAAGAGATGAAGAAAAAAGCCGAAACCAAAAAATGGTCGGAGGAAGCGGCGCAAATGTTCAAAAAGGGAATTGAGAAGTTGGAAAGGATGCATCCGTCAACGCCCGATTATTCAGTTGTTTACAACCACCTCGACTTGCTGCTGGATCTACCATGGGGTGAGTATACGGAAGATCAATACGATTTAAAGAAAGCCAAAAAAGTACTCAACCACGACC
>JBKDJT010000175.1:0-12434 GCA_046345435.1 Bacteroidota bacterium | reverse complement strand
GGGGTATAGCTTCACGATGTAAGAAAAAGAAGCAGATCCATCGTCTTTATTTGTTTCAATATTTGTAAATGAACCGACTTGCAAACCTTTCAGATCGCCTGATACCGGAAGTTGTGAAAGTTCAAATCTTCCACTATCGGCGAGCGCGTATCCGCCCAATTGCTCCATATAATCTTTCCAGAGTAAATTATTTTTTTTCATCAACGCAAATGCTTTGTTAGCAGTTGCTGTATCGGCACAATTAAAAATGATTGCATCTGTGCTGGGTGCCCAATTGTATTTGGAACGATTTTGTTCGTAGTAGGCAAGCAAACCTGTGCTGTCTGTCGGGGCTTTGCTCCAGATGTTACGTTCCATTACTTCAAACAAGAGACTGCCTTCTGTAAACTCCTGCATCTGATAGCTGAAATCAGGGTTCATCTTTTCAAGACGATCTTTATAGTATTGCTCAATGGTTGTTTCAGAAAACTCTTTCATCAACTCTTCCCAGCCGTCTAAGCTTCCTCCGGCCGACAAGCTTTGTTTGCTTTTTACAAACTTGAACCAGTCTTCAACGGTTACGGTTTTATCCTTCAGCTGGAAAAGCGGTTTCTGTCTGTTGTCTTTATACATTTTCGTGTATTGCTCTGTCTCCAGCAACGAATCGGAGAGCACCCATAGTTTCGAAGCATCATAAGAAAGTGTTTTATAGCCGGATGCTTTTCTCATCTCTTCTCTGTGTTTCTGTTCAACAACTTTTATCCGCGGATTTGCATTTACTTTATCTGTCCACTGTTGCAATGTTTCCGGATCAGTCAGGTCTTTATCTTTTTTTGCAAGTGCAATTCGCTTCACAATATGCCAGCCGTATGCTGTTTGAAAAGGAGCAGCGATCTCTCCGTCTTTCTTAAGTGCAAATGCGGCTTTTGCAAAAACAGGGTCGTAATCAGCATATAAAAATTCAGGTAATACGCCTGCGGTCTGGTAGGTAAACTTATCGTTGCTCCACTGGGCAACCGCCTTTTCAAAATCATATCCTTTCATCAGTAAAGCATAAACGCTGTCGGCTTTCGAACGGATTTTAGATCTTTCTTCCTGAGAAGCATCGGCGGGTATCGCAAATAAAATCTGTGCTGCCTGCATTAATCCTGAAGCACTTCTTTTATTCATCAGTTTAAAAATATGCCATCCTTTTCCTCCGGCAACAGGAGAGGAATATTCGCCTGGTTTTAATGCATAAACTACATTTTCAAGCTCATAGGGAAGAGAGAAGACTGAAATATAATCGAGGTATCCATCGGTTGCTTTTACATAATCATCGGTAGAATAGTTTCTGCTGATCGTTGAGAAATCGCTTCCTTTTTTCAATTCCTGCCATGCTTTGTCAATGTTTTTTTTCGCACCGGCAGTATCATTGTCATAAGCTATAAAAACATGAGCGACTTCGAGTTCCTGTAAGCTTCTTTCATATGCTTCACGAATCATTTGCTTGCTGTAATCCTGTCTGGCCATATACTGCTCGGCCAGTTGTCCCCGAAATCCGGCAATATCGTTTTTAAGATTTGCAAGTGTATCTATACGCTGATCTCTTGCTGCCTGCACCTTCAGCTTAAAGCGAATGTAGAGATCGAGGTATTCGCGCAATGATTTTTCGTCTTTGTTTCCGATGTTATTTTTATTGTATGCGCGTAAAAATTCGTCGGTATTAATTTTTTTCGTGCCATAAGTAAAAAGCACTTGTGCATGCGTGCAATTCATTGCCAAAATGAGAATGGTTGTGAAAAGTCCTAAGCGCATATTTGTTTTATTAATTTTTGATGTTGTTTTGTTTTTCCTGAAACTCTATAAAGTCCTGCACTTGTTCGGGGGTGATTTTTTTTGCAACAATACGTTTGTCTTTATCAAGAAGATAAATGGTTGGTGTTTGATAAACATCGTAATTCTGTCGGAAGTTCGGTATGCTTTTTTTTCTTTCTTCCTCCCGCATATCGAATGACTGGTAAAGATGAGTCCATTCTTCCAGTTTATGTTCTTTTATATAATTAGTCCACTTGGTTTTCACAGCCGGCCATTTACTCTTATCACTTCGGATGGTATCAACCAACACGCCTACAAGCTTGATTCCTTTCTTATTCCATCCTGCTTTATAAAGGCTGTCAATCACAGGCACCTGTTCTCTGCAATGTCCGCAATCGGGATCCCAGAATACAACGAGCGTATAAGGACTTGAGACACTATAAAGATTTTTTGGACGATCATCTTTGTCCAGAAGAGAAAGTTCAGCTGCCGGCTCGCCAATGATATTACCCATGATATTGTAAGCTCGGTTGTAAATCAGCGTGCTGTCTTTGTCATTCAGCCAGGTTACTTGTCCGCTCAGGTAATATTTCTGAAATAAATGAAGAAACACAACATCCAGTCCCATGTATTTCGACGCCATGTATTCATTCGTAAAACGGCTGATATAATATTTATACATGGTTGTGTCGGTGCGACTGTATAAAATAAAACGATCGATCTCCTGCTTGAGGCTGTCGGGGTGTCGGTAAACAACCTGCTCAAGGTATTTGGTAAGCCTTGATTCAAATACCGGGGTGCGCAGCATACGAATATCTGAGATGGAAATATCTTTCCAGTATTCTTCTTTGAAGCGGGCAATGGCATTGAGCGTATCTTGTTTTTGTGAGCCCTCCACTTTGTATTCGGGTTCGCGCATCAACTGAAACATGAGCGACAAAAAAGCATCGGGGTTGGCAACGATGAAGCTGTCGCGCCATTGTTGCGCTTTTTCAAAGGCGCCATTCATTTTTTTCTGTACCGGCAGGCTGTCTTCTTTTGTTTTGGCAAGTTTTAATTCTTCCCGCCACTTCTCAAAATCTTTAAACAGGATGTTGTTGATTTTTTGATAGCCTTGCAGTTCGTCGTTTTCTTTAGAGCCGGTAATTTTTACAAGCGCAAAGGCTGTATCTATTTCAACAGAAAACTGTTGGTTTTTATCAATCACCACATCAAAGAACCTCGCTTTGTCTGAATCAACGAGAATGTAAAGTCCGCCGGTAAGATTTTTTGTACCTGTAAACAATGCCATACCGTTTTTATCCATCAATGCGGAATCCTGCAAGTATTTCTTATCACCGAAATAATACCCCAGGTATAAAAACCCCTTTCCATTTTTCATCGTTGCTTTAATGCGATATCCCTGAGCAGAAAGGCTCATGGATACAAACATGGCAGCTAAAAAAAGAAATAAATGATTGCGCATAATGAAGGCTCAAAATTATTTAAAAAGCATATACTAGAAGTGAAGGATTTGCAAAGGTTTGGGGCCCTAACTTTGCGCCGTGAGAAAGCCCAAAAAAATTCAGATTCTGCCTCAGGTGCTTATTGAAGATTATGCTGCTGAGGGGAAGTCGCTCGCCCGTGTTGATGGTAAGGTGATTTTTGTGGAAGGAGCGGTGCCAGGCGATATTGCAGACCTGCGTATCACTAAAAGCAAGAAAGACTGGGCTGAAGCATTTGTCCAGCATTTTCATACCCTCTCATCACAGCGGGTATCTCCTTTTTGTTCCCATTTCGGTACCTGTGGCGGTTGCAAATGGCAGATGTTGCCTTATGCGGAACAGTTGAAATATAAACAAAGAGAGGTTGAGCAACAGCTGAAACGCATTGGCCGAATTGAAATACCTGAACTACAACCCATCATTGGGTCAGAGGCTACCGATCATTACCGAAACAAACTTGAATTTACATTCAGCAATAAAAGGTATCTCACCAAAGAAGAGCTGCATGAGCGATTGAAGGCGAGAGAAAAAAATAAAGAGGACGAACAGGCTATTTCAGAAGATCCGGCACTGGGATTTCATGTGCCTCGTTTGTTTGATAAAGTAATTGATATCGAAACCTGTCACCTTCAACCCGAGCCAAGTAATTCTATTCGTTTGTTCATTCGCCGGTTTGCGTTAGAGCATGGCTTTTCTTTCTATGATATTCGTGCGCATCAGGGCTGGTTGAGAACCCTCATTATCCGCACCTCTTCCTTGGGAGAAACAATGGTGAATCTTACTTTTGGCCATGACAATGAAACGGACCGTATGCTTTTGTTTGACGCTTTGCTAAAGGCTTTTCCTCAAATCACAACTCTTCTTTACACCATTAATCCAAAATGGAACGATAGCATACACGATCTTGACCCGGTTGTTTATTACGGAGAAGGATATCTGAAGGAACAACTTGGAGCATTCGTTTATAAAATCGGACCGAAGTCGTTTTTTCAGACCAATACGGCACAGGCGAAAAAGTTGTATGAAGTGACGCGCAGTTTTGCGGGGCTTACCGGCAATGAAGTATTGTATGATTTGTATTGCGGGACGGGTAGCATTGGGATCTTTTGCAGTCGCGAGGCTAAAAAAGTAATTGGCGTGGAAGTGGTTGCGGAGGCCATCGAAGACGCTTATCAGAATGCAAGGCTGAACGATTTAAACAATGTTTCTTTTTTTGCGGGAGATGTAATCGATGTTTGTACAGACTCTTTTTTTGAAGAACATGGGCGGCCCGATGTGGTGATCACAGACCCGCCACGTGCGGGCATGCATGAGAAACTGGTGCGCAAATTACTGGAGATGGAAGCGCCAAGAATTGTTTATGTGAGTTGCAACCCTGCCACCCAGGCGAGAGATTTGCAGTTATTAGATCAGAAATACAAGATTGAAAAATTACAACCGGTCGATCTTTTTCCGCATACGCACCATATAGAGAATGTAGCTTTGTTACAGTTTCGCATTTAAAAAGCGATTATTATAGGTTAAATCCTCTCGGATTCCGAAATTCGCATTTATACTGAAATAATTTCAACGTGACCTACCAGCAATTACGCCCGCAGCGATTTGATGTTTTACCGCCCGTCATCAAAAACCTGATTATTATTAACGGACTTGTGCTCTTGGCACAGAAAACCGGAGAAATGTGGGGGTATGATGATTGGATTACCCGCTATTTCGCTTTGCACAATGTGCAGTCAGAGTTTTTTATGCCCCATCAGCTGATTACCCATCTATTCATGCATGGCGATTTCACCCATTTTTTCTTCAACATGTTCGCGCTTTGGATGTTTGCCAATATGCTTGAAAACATCTGGGGATCAAAACGCTTTTTAATTTTTTATTTTTTGTGCGGATTGGGTGCGGCTACTCTACATCTTGCAACTTTCTCCATAGAATATCATTTGCTCTTAAATGAAGCAAGCGCCTTTTTACAACATAGCACACCCACGCAGTTTGAACGCTTCTTGGATGATCAGCCCGGAGTATATCGTTTTTTCAACAACCTCGAAGTAAAAACGCTGCTCAATGAATGGAAAAAGAATCCTTATGAGCTCAATTTTATCGATCAGGCAAAGCAATGTGTGATTGATTACAGAGATCTCAGCCTGAACATTCCAACAGTAGGAGCTTCCGGAGCGGTGTTTGGTGCACTTGCTGCCTTTGGTTATTTATTCCCCAACACACTCATTTACATTTATTTCTTTTTCCCGATTAAAGCCAAGTGGTTTGTGATTCTCTATGCAGGAGCCGAATTATGGATGGGCGTTCGAAACAGTGGAGGGAATGTGGCTCATTTCGCACACTTAGGCGGAGCACTGATCGGATTTTTACTTGTGTATTACTGGAACAAAAAGAACAGACAGACGTTTTATTAGAGAAATGATTTAAGCAATTTATGGCTGAAAAAAAATATACCCGTTTTTTATCTGAAGACAATCCGCTGTTGCAACTCTTGTTTGCTAACATGATGTTCTTTGGACTGCTTCATTTTATACAGATCGCATATGTACTGGGAAACGAGCCTGTAGAATCTTTCATTAATGGCTTCTACAACTACTTCATTCTTCCTGCTGATTTTGAAATCATGTTACACCGACCCTGGACGATTATAACTCACATGTTTGTGCAATTAAGCATATGGGATCTTATAGGGAACATGTTGTTTTTGTGGTCGTTTGGGTATCTGCTGCAGGATCTTACCGGAAGCAAACATCTTTATCCCCTTTATCTCTACGGCGGCATTGCAGGCGTTCTCTTTTTTCTTTCGGCCGTTCATTTTATACCGGTTTTTTCAGCACTTTCATCTTCCTTCTATACAGGGCCGCGTGCTGCTGTGATTGCAATAGCCGTTGGCGTAACAACGCTTTCGCCCCAGTACCGTGTTTTTCCGATGATTAACGGAGGAATTCCGCTTTGGGTAGTCACCCTGGTATTTTTGTTGATTCATTTCGCGGGATTATCGGGGAGCGCGTTTCCTTTTCATTTTGCTGCTATAGGAGGTGCTTTTGCCGGATTTATTTATGTCAAAGCTGTTCAAAAAGGAAAAGACCCGAGCGAGTGGATGCACAGTTTTTATCAGTTTTTAAAAAGAACATTTACTTTCAGAAAACAATCCGCCAATCTGAATCCTGTTCGCGGCCGTTTATTTTATCAGTCGGGCGATACGTTGCCATATAAAAAGATCACCGAACGTACGGAAAAGAAGATTGATGCGTTATTAGATAAGATTAATAAATCAGGCTATGATTCACTAACAAATGAAGAAAAGGAATTTCTAAACAGGGCTTCCGATTCAGGCAATATAATGTGATGGCAGGCTTCTTAAAGAATATAACAAAAGGAACATTTATCATCGCAAATCTGGCGATAAGTATTCCAATGTTGACGATTTACTTTCTGCCTTCTTTATCTCCTTCTTCGCTGGCTATTTTTAATTTGCTTCCGCTTGCGTTTCCCTACTTGCTCTTGCTTCAGTTTTTGTTTGTTTTATTGTGGATTTTTGTTAACAGATATCTTGTGCTTATTCCGCTGATCACGATGGTTCTTTGCGGAAAATTGATTTTATCCTTAATAGGCATTCGGTTTTCTGATGACAGTAAAAAAAACACCGATCAAAACTTTCGTCTGGCTAGCTGGAATGTGCAGCTTTTTGATTTCTTCAACAATAACGCAAGTCCCGATCCAAAAATGTTGTCATATGCCAAGATGCTCAATGCAGATGTTTTCTGCACGCAGGAACTCGTTTTCTCATTGGATACAACCTCTTCGTTTACATTGGAGAAATTGAAACAGAAACTAGGGTACAAATATGTTTTTGCTGGCAATAGCCGATCGTTTGGGGCTCATGCGAACAATCCGGAGACCTCAAAAAAACAGTATTATCCTTTTTGTCTTGCTATTTTTTCTAATTATCCCATCATCAATAAAAAGAAGATACAGCCAATACCCGAATACAATCATACGTTCATTTATGCAGATGTTCTTGCAGGTGTTGATACCATCCGCATTTTTAATATTCACTTGCAGAGCATGCATTTTGTAAAGAAGGACTATGATTTTATTGAAAAAATTGATCAGCAAACTGCCGATGAAATATCCACCAACGGTCAAAGTTTGCTGAGAAAATTAAAAGAGGCGAATTTACAGCGTGCAGTACAGGTATTGGCCGTAAGGGATGAAATAAGAAAAAGCCCATATCCTGTTATTCTTTGCGGAGACATGAATGATGTTCCCAATTCTTATGCTTATCAGATACTGCGAGCAGATCTTAGAGACGGTTTTGCCGACAAAGGCTTCGGCATTGGACGTACATTTCAGTTTATTGCACCAACCTTGCGTGTTGATTATATATTATACAGCGAATCTTTACCAATAAAAACCTTCCAGGTAGATAAAGGTTTTGTAAGTGATCACAAGCCATTAATTGCAAGCTTTGATCTTCCTTCAGCAAAGGATTGATTATCTTTGTTTTCTAAATATTTAATTTAGTTACGAGTTATGGGTTATGAGTTACGGGTGACCGATAATCGCCAACTAACAACTTCCAACCATGCATTCTTCTTTAAAACTATATAACTCTCTTACAAGAAAGAAAGAAACCTTTGAATCCATCACACCCGGGCATGTCGGCTTATATGTATGCGGGCCAACTGTAAGTGGTGAAAGTCATTTAGGGCACGCGCGTCCTTATATCACTTTCGATGTATTGTATCGTTATTTGATGCAACAGGGTTATAAGGTCCGTTATGTTCGTAACATTACTGATGCCGGACATTTTGAAGAAGAAGGAAGAGAGGCCGAAGATAAAATTGCAACCAAAGCTGTACTCGAACAGCTTGAGCCGATGGAGCTGGTACAGAAATATACCAACCTGTTTCACTGGGCAATGGAGCAGTTTAATACATTGCCTCCGTCTATTGAACCTACGGCTACCGGGCATATCGTTGAACAAATTGATATGATCAATAAAATCATCGATGCCGGTTATGCTTATGTGGCAAACGGCTCTGTTTATTTTGATGTGAAGAAATATGCAGCTTCTTATGATTACGGAAAATTAAGTGGAAGGGTGATTGATGAACTCCTTGAAACAACACGCGAACTAGAAGGCCAGAATGAGAAAAGAGACAAAGCAGATTTTGCATTGTGGAAGCAGGCGGCCCCCGAACATATCATGCGATGGAACAGCCCTTGGGGGGTAGGTTATCCCGGCTGGCACATTGAATGCTCTGCCATGGCAACTAAATATCTTGGCGCGCAGTTTGACATTCACGGAGGTGGAATGGATTTACAGTTCCCGCATCATGAAAGTGAAATTGCGCAGAGCACAATCTGCAATCACAAAGCACCGGTGCGTTATTGGGTGCATAATAACATGATTACCATCAATGGTCGTAAGATGGGAAAGAGCTACAACAACGTCATCAAACTAACGGAGTTGTTCAGTGGCAGTCATCCTTTGCTTGAGAAAGCATATTCTCCGATGACGGTTCGTTTTTTTATTCTGCAGACGCAATACAGGAGTACGCTTGATTTCAGCAATGAAGCATTGCAGGCGGCGGAAAAAGGTTTGAAGCGCCTTTGGGAAGCACATGTATGGTTTCAGCAGCAGGATTTGATAAAAGGAGGCGAAACAGCGGAGGATGTTTCGCTGGATGAGCAGGTTAGAAAACAGCTGGATGAAATGCAGGAAAATATGGACGATGATCTCAACACAGCCAAAGTGCTTGCGAATGTATTTGAACTGGTTCCTGTTATTAACGGAATGAAAGATCTTCATATTGCAGCAACCGCTTTGTCTGCTTCAACAGTTTTGCTGATGAAGAAAAAGCTTAAGCTCTATCTGGAAACTATTTTTGGATTGAAGCAGGAAACCGACGCCGGCAATGAGAAGTTGAAAGGTGTAATGGAATTATTAATTGATATCCGTAAATCTGCTAAAGAGAAAAAAGATTTTGTCACCAGCGACGAAATCAGGAAAAGACTCGCATCACTTGGTATTCAGCTGAAAGATGAAAAAGGCGGAGGAATGAGTTATTCGATTGAATAAACAGGTTCATATTGAACATCAGCAGATACTTTTGCTTCTTCATCTGTAATGCCTATACCTATTGTATGATTTATGGCTGTAGTTATTATTTCTTCCAAACGATTTGTCCATAACCTGAAAGCTTCCACATCTTGATTCTCTGTTTTGGATATCTCCATCACTTTTGTAAGTTCAAATATTTCTGATGCGATACCTACGCCTGCTCTCTCTCCATCAAGGGCATTGCAAAGTTGCTCGGCATGTCCCTCTACCGGCACCATCATCACCGGTTTTCCTAAATAAAAAGCTTCGCATACACTTTCGAAGCCGGCGGTAGTTACCACCGCGGCTGCATTGATCATATATCTCAAAAATTGCTGATCATTCAGGCTGTGAAAGGTAAGGGCTTCATTGTACTCCCATTTGTCTTTTACTTTTTTACTGTCAGTAAAACAGTGAATTTCAACACCCGGATTCTTCTCATTCCACTGTATAATGTTTTCCATATACCCTGCATTAACGATATAAACAAGCAAGTGCTTTCCGTGAAAAGGTTCGGCATTTTTTATTTCATTTCTTAAAAGAGGAGGACAAGGGATGAGATTTCCATGTTTTTGTAAATCTTTCTTGTTGAAAGAAAGTGTGAGCAGTGAATTACTTCCATATGCTGTGAGATGTGTGTATTTCTTCAGCATCCATTTGTCTGCAATGGAAAGCGTTTCGGGAAATTTAAACGATGGATGTAAAAAAAGATACTGGTGTGCAACAGAAATGGTTCTTGTACGAATACTGCCTGTTAAATGCGCAGCACCGATGAGCGGCTCATAAAAATTGATAATTAAATCGGGGTTTTGTCTTTTAACCACCTCACGTATTACATGAATACTTTTCCAGAAGGCTCTTATTTTGATTATTGTCTTAAGAATAGTAGGTGCCAGTCGGACTGCTTTGTTTTCTTTATCTCTTACAAAACCCGGGCTCTCGATTCGGTATACGGGGGCTTGAATACGTTTACGGAAATAAGCGGGTAGGTGGTTTGTTTTGTTTCCGCCAACGATAACACCGGTTATATTGTAACCTTCCTTCTTTAATAATTCAAATGCAACAATTGCCTGGCTTAAGTGTCCGCGACCCTCTCCCTGTACTGCGAAAAGGATATTTGCTTTGGTTACCGAGGTTCTTGTATTTATACTTGTCATCTTTTAAATCCGTTTTTTTAAGACAACTTTCAATTTACCATTGCAAGCAATGGCAGTTCTTCAGCTGAATAGTAACTGTGTTCAGAATCAGTATCAGCAATCGTAGTTAGTTGGGATTTTATCCATTCAGAATAATAAACAATTTTCCACTCGCCATTTTCTGATTCTGTAAGAGCACTCATGGTCTCGACCCAATCGCCGCTGTTTAAATAATGGATACCGTTAATTTCTTTATTTGCCGCCTGGTGAATATGTCCGCAAATGATTCCGTCGCATCCGTTTGCTCTTGCTACTTCACTTAACTGTTCTTCGAAATCGGAGATAAAAGACACAGCCGATTTTACTTTCGCTTTCACAACCTGCGATAATGAATAATATGGCAATCCTTTTTTTGCTCTGTAATGGTTGTAATGTCTGTTGAGCCAGAGAAGAAAAGTATATCCGGTGTCACCAAGTTTGGAAAGCCATTTCAGTTTTGTAGTAACCGTATCAAAGATATCTCCGTGAATAACATAATATTTTTTATCGCCGCTCTGTAGAATATGCGTTCTTTTGATAACGAAAGGACCAAATGAAAAAGGTAGAATCTCATCTAAGAAATCATCATGGTTGCCTCGTAGATAAATAATTTTAGTATTGTACTTATACAGGTACTTCATCAGAATGCGAAAAAAACGGGTATGTCTTTTCTTCCATTCTCCCGACTTTCTCAACTGCCACCCGTCAATAATATCTCCATTGAGAATAAGCGTATCGCAAGTGTGTTTCTGCAAAAACTCAACAACTTCTTTCACTCTTGAATTGCTTATTCCGAGGTGCAGATCTGATAAGATGATGGTTTTGTAATGCGTTTTCATGCCAACATGTTTACGAAAATTAAGAGCCTTGTATAAACGAATGATTAACAGGCGATTAATTTTTCATGAACAGGGTTGGGTGAGACGGTTGTCGGTTCTGCCTAACACGGGGTCTCGAATTGTTTACCCCGGGAATTGACGATAGCTCACAGTATATACGAGGGAATTCACCCATTAACATATTATGCTAAAACAAAAAAGCCCTTCTTTTCAGAAGAGCTTTTTATAACACACATAAAAATTTATTTCACCAGTTGGAGTTCTTTAATCAGGTGTTCAGCGCCGCCAAGTTTATCAATACACCACAATACATAGCGAATATCAACACAGATGGTTCTGTTTAAATCTTTATCGAAAGCAAGCTTATGGCTTAACGCTTCGTAGTTGCCATCGAAAGCAAGCCCGATTAAATGACCATCTCCGTTAATCACAGGCGATCCGCTGTTTCCTCCTGTAATATCATTGGTAGTAATGAAACCGATCACAAGATCTTTTCTTGTGGCATCTGCGTAAGCGCCAAAATCTTTTTTCTTCAATAATTCAATTTGTTTTGCAGGCAGATCGAACTCATAGTCTCCCGGTTTGAATTTTTCGAGCAGTCCTTTTGAGGTAGTGATGAAGTCATAACTTACTGCATCTTTCGGGCTGTAGTTTTTCACCGATCCGTATGAAACCCTCATTGTAAAAGTAGCATCGGGATACATTTTTTTAGCTGCTGCCGGATTCATTTGCATAATGCCTTTCAGATAGAGGCGTCCAAGATCATTATTGCGTATTGCAAACTCCTGATATTTACTCAGATAGTTTTCTTTCCAGTTTTTATCAAAAGCCGAAGCAAGTTTGTATGCCGGATCATTTTGTAAAATCGAAACATCCGGATTTTGTACAAAAGCATTCCATTTTTCTTCGTTCAGCAATATTGTATTTTCAAAAATGTCTGCAGACAATTTTTTGTAGGTAGCTTCATCTTGTAATGTACCATATCCATATTGATCGCTTATACTTTTGAAAAGTCCTGAAGGATGCTGCTCAGCAGGAATATCCTTGTAAT
>JBKDJT010000174.1:0-4389 GCA_046345435.1 Bacteroidota bacterium | reverse complement strand
TTGAATAAATTGTAGCTTACGATGCGGCATACGCAACCGAATACAAAGCACCGTAAACCGGATGAAAAATAATTTACAGGGAAAAGGCCGTACATTTCATTGAGAGATATTCTCAGAAATACAAAGCTTTTATCCGGGATTACTTACGGAGACCTAATTTTTCGATGAGTGCGCGATAGCCCTGAAGATTGGTCTTGCTGAGGTAAGAAAGAAGACGTTTTCTTTTACCAACCAGCTGCATAAGTCCTCTGTTTGAAGAGAAATCTTTTTTGTTTTGCTTCAGATGACCGGAAATGTGGGAAATACGCTCTGTAAGGTGAGCAACTTGTCCTTCAATTGAACCTGTGTTAGTGGCTTTTCCACCGAAAGTTTCAAAAATGTTTGCTTTTTTTTCTTTTGTTAATGCTGACATCTCAATTTTTTTTAATGAACATCCAAAATTTTCATCTCATTTAAGTGGCGCAAAGTTAAGAATTTACAGCTTTCCTGCGCAATTTGGGTGTTTTTTTTTGAGTATGCCCCTACAAATGCTGAATTTTGACCCCCAATGCTTCCCAAAAAACGTCTCATTTTTACTGTTACCAACGATCTGAACTACGACCAGCGCATGATCCGTATCTGCAGAAGTCTGTCCGCAGCCGGATACGAAGTAACGCTGATCGGCAGAAAAATGAAAAAAAGTCCACCCCTGATCAAACAGTCTTTTGGTCAGATCCGGCTCAACTGTTTTTTTGAAAAAGGCTTTGCTTTTTATGCGGAGTACAACCTGAGACTTTTTTCCCGCTTGTTATTCCTAAAAGCCGAATGCATCTGTGCCATTGATCTTGATACCATTATCCCGGTTTTCCTTTGCTCTTATCTTAAAAGAACTAAGCGGGTATATGATGCACATGAATTGTTTTGCGAGATGAAAGAAGTGGTGACAAGACCTTCTCGCTACAAAATCTGGAAGTGGATTGAAAAGACTTTTGTTCCGCATTTTAAATACGGTTACACAGTTTGTAATGCCATTGCTCTAGAGTTTCATAAACTATATGGAAAAGATTATGCTGTAATCCGCAACCTCCCCTATTTTAACCTTCCTGCTTCGGTACCGGATTTTCAAGAGCCATTTTTTTTATACCAGGGTGCGGTGAATGAAGGGAGAAGTTTTGAAACACTGATCCCCGCTATGAAAAACGTGAACGTGCCGCTGCATATTTATGGAGACGGGAATTTTATGAACCAGGTGAAAACCCTGATTCATGAAAACGACCTTGAAAATCGAGTACTGTTGAAAGGCAAAGTACATCCGGAAGACCTTCGTTCGATTACAGCATCTGCTTTTGCCGGCATTACCTTGTTTGAAAATAGCGGACTAAGTAATTATTACTCCCTGGCTAACCGGTTTTTTGATTACATTATGGCAGGTGTACCACAGCTATGTGTAGACTACCCTTCATATAGAGAAATAAATGATCAATTTGAAGTAGCGCTGCTTATTCCTGATACCAAAACTGAAACTATTCAGAAAGCGCTCAACCTTTTGCTTACAGATTCTGTTTTATATATAAGATTAAAGCAAAATTGTTTACATGCGCGAAACGAACTTACCTGGCAGCAGGAAGAAAAAAAGCTGATCAATTTCTACAAGAGCATTGAAAAATAAAGAAGTACATATTGTTTGCCTCGATGTCCCCTATCCTGTCAATTATGGCGGTGTTGTAGAAATGTTTTTTAAAATAAAAGCGCTGCATCAGAAAGGAATTAAAATACATCTTCATTGTTTTGAATACGGAAGAGGAGAACAAAATACACTCGAGGAATATTGTAAGTCGGTCTATTATTATCCGAGGAATGAAGGCCCTAATGGATTTTCTTTTTCCATACCCTATATCGTAGCATCGAGAAATAATCCTGAATTATGGAGCAGATTGCAAAAAGATAATCTCCCTGTAATTCTTGAGGGCATCCATAGTAGTTATGGTTTGTACAATGGTATGCTAAAAAACAGGAAGGTGATTTTACGTTTACACAATGTTGAATATGAATACTACAAGCAATTGGCAAAATGGGAAAGATCTCTGGTGAAAAAAACTTATTTTCACCATGAGAGCCGTCTACTTGAAAAATATGAAAAACAGATTGCCAATTCATGCATGATCCTGACTTTAACTGAAAAAGACAGGCAAGTCTATAAATCTAAATTCAGTGCCGGCCATATAAGCCATCTTCCTGCTTTCACTGAAAATCAACAACTGCAGACTCAGAACGGAAGTGGTAATTATGTGTTGTATCACGGGAACCTCTCTGTCGCAGAGAATGAAAAAGCAGCAATCTGGCTTCTGGAAAAAATCTTCAGCGATCTTGATGTGCCGCTGGTGATCGCGGGAAAAAATCCGTCTGAAAAGCTGATTAAGTTAAGTCATAAACAATCAAACACCTGCATCATCGTGAATCCTGATGAAAATGAGATGAACGACTTAATCGCCAAAGCACACCTGCATGTATTGCCTTCTTTTACTGAAAGTGGAATAAAGTTTAAATTAATTAATGCGCTTTTTAAAGGACGACATGTAATAGCAAATGAAGCAATGGTTAAAGGAACAGGACTTGAAACATTGTGTCATATTGCAGACAATCCCAAACTATTGAAATATCAGATTTACAGGCTTTACCAGACTCCGTTCACAGACGAACACGGAAAAGAAAGAGAAAAAGTGCTCTCCAGAATATTTAACAATGAGAAAAATGCAGAACGGATAATCAACTTATTGTTTGACTAAATTCCTGCACTTTACCGTGCTCCGTTTTAATTGTTCGGGCCGGAAAATTTTTAATGACGGCAAAATCATGTGTTGCCATCAGGATAGCAGTATTGTATTCAGCGCAAACTTTTCTTAAGAGCAACATAATTTCATCACTCGTTTCCGGATCAAGGTTTCCTGTTGGCTCATCAGCCAGTATCAGCTTTGGCGAATTCAAAAGTGCGCGAGCAATGTCAACACGTTGTTGCTCACCGCCACTCATCTCAAAAGGCATTTTAAACCCTTTTGCATGAAGCCCAACTTTTGTCAGCACTTCATTAATGACATCGTCCATATTCTTTTCATCTTTCCAACCGGTTGCCTTAAGTACAAACTTTAAATTGTCGTAAACTGAACGGTCGGTCAGCAGTTGAAAATCCTGAAAAACAACACCCAGCTTTCTTCTTAGATAAGGTACTTTTTTCCAGTTCATCTCGCGGAGATTAAACCCGGCAACAGTTCCCTCTCCATTTTCCAGAGGCAGTTCACCATAAAGAGTTTTAAGAAGAGAAGATTTGCCGGTACCGGTTTTTCCGATCAGAAAAACAAATTCCCCTTCATTAATAGAAAGGTTAACATCAGACAAAACCATATTTCCACTCTGGAAAATATTGACGTGCTTAAGTTCTACTATAGATGCCATATTGCAATGTTACAAAAAAAGAAGGATTTCTGAATGAGAATCGAATGATAACCGTCCGACCTCAAGTGAAAAATAAGAACGAATTACAATTGGAAAAAGTATCTGATCAGTTTTAAAAAATAATTTCCTCTGATCCGTTTTTTATCACAAGTTTTTTGATATCGGAAGATTCAACTCTTCCGGTAACTTGGGCATTCACACCCATCGACTTGGATATTTTGATTAAATCATCAGCAGATGTCTCATC
The DNA here is from genome assembly GCA_046345435.1 of Bacteroidota bacterium. GTDB lineage: Bacteria > Bacteroidota > Bacteroidia > Chitinophagales > Chitinophagaceae > Lacibacter. Next base: position 713 of record JBKDJT010000174.1, on the reverse strand, counting down.
TGTAAATATTTCGAGACGGGTTCCCATATTGAAAACCTGGTACATTTCCCTGTCATCAGCGCCCGAAGATTGCTGAATTAACTGAAAAATTGCCGGAGCGGAAAATAGATTGTCTTTCACAATTTTCATTGGACCGGGCAGATATTTCAAACATTTCGTTTGTCCGCCTCCGCTGCAGTGAATCATTCCATGCACCGCATCAAAATGCTGATCCAAAATTGCTTTGATCACCGGTGCATAAGTTCTTGTTGGAGAGAGTAAAAGCTTCCCGATAGTGGATGCAAAAGAGTTTATGTTATTTTCCGACAATCGTCCGTTCTCCCCAATTTGAACTGTATCCGTCAATTTATTATTCCCAATGTAAACAACCTCTTTATTGAGCATTCCTTCAAAAGTTTCCGGATAATTTAATGCATAGTCATGATGAAGTAAATCATGGCGGGCACTTGTTAGCCCATTACTTCCGATTCCACTATTATAATAACGTTCATATCCGGCCTGACCGAATGATGCAAACCCAACGATTACATCTCCGGGTTTAATTTTTTCATTGGAAATCACTTTGTTTTTTGGCCAGCGGGCAGTGAGTGTGCCATTTACAGCAATGGTGCGCACTAGATCGCCCACATCTGCCGTTTCACCTCCCAGATAATGAACATTGATGCCCCATTTTCTGAGTTCTTCAAAGAGTTCTGATGAACCTTCAATAATCT
>JBKDJT010000173.1:0-4035 GCA_046345435.1 Bacteroidota bacterium | reverse complement strand
TGGTATGGCGGAACCAATATGGGTGTATTTGTGCATTATTCCTATGTCGGTTCTAAAAATTCAGGTTGCTCAAATATTACCTACCTTGATGTAACCGGATTCAAAGCATATGATCTTGGAATGACGGTTGTTCATGAAGTTGGGCATTACCTAAACCTTCTTCATACATTCGATAATTGTACACCAGGTGATGGTTGTACAGATACGCCTCCCGTCACCGGTGTTCCCAATCCGCTTTGTGGTACTGACAACAATACAAAAGGACTATGCAGCGGTGCTACATCAAGACAGTGGCAGAACTATCTCGATTATACCGACGATGCATGCATGGACCGTTTCACACCCTGTCAGGTATTAAGAATGAGATCTGTTCTCGAATCTAATTTTCAATATACTAATCTGATCACACAGAACAACTTTGTCGCTACCGGCGGCGATATCGCAACATCCATACCGGATCTCACCAAAAATGAGAAAGCTTTCATCTATCCTAATCCTACAAAAAATACTATCAGGATTGAACAGAAAAGAGTTACACCCAATGCTGAATATGCCATCATTGGGTTCGATGGAAAAATACTGCTACAAGGCAGAATAACAGGTATTCGTCAGGAAATCAATGTTAGCGGACTCAAGCCCGGCGCCTATGCTTTGCGTGTTGACGGCGAAAACTCAAAATACATCAAAGAATAAGATTTCCTCTCCTTATTTATAAATTGTTCCGCGCTTTTTCAATAAAAAAGCCGGCAGCAAAAAGTATTGCTGCCGGCAGGTGTTGATCGAAATATGATCGAAATAATCTAAGCTATTTTGGAAAAGTCTGTATTATGATTAATCATTCCAGACAAGCAAAACTACAAAAGACCACAAAGGCTGTTAATCGTCATCTGTAGCCAAGTTGATATTTGTGACAATCAGGGCATAAAAGAAGCAGGGATCATAATATTTTCATAATCAAATACTTATGACAAGTGCTTCTTTTTTTACGCTTACTTATTGAATTTTATCTAATTTGCTCCTATACAAAAGATCATGAGCAGTGGAGAAAATCATATCGAGCCGGAAAAGTTTTTGATACGACTTTTATTAAGAAGGCACAATATTCCGAATTATGATTATTCCGGCATGCAAAAACTTGCCAATATCATCAACAGTTCCCAAACCGGAATCGTTTCAGTCAATACCCTTGCGAGAGTTGCCGGATTAAGATCTGACCACCGAAAGCCCTACAAACACACCCTCGACTTTCTCGCAAGGGCTGCACATTACGCCAGTTATGAACAGTATTATTCATTCATTACTCAGAAATCGAGAATACAACTACATAACAACACAGAACTCCTCTCTCCCTTTATAGTAGATTATACCGGAAAAGCCGCTGCAAGCAGCGATACCAAATTCTTAAAAGAACTGATCAATCATATTGAAAACCAAGGCGTCAGTATTTCAACACTTTATCATCTCTCTGCTTCTTTTACGGTAGGATTAAGGGAAAATCCACAGCCACGTCAGGTCATCAACCTGTTATCAGGATCATCTATTGCTTTCGAACTGTTTCTGGAAAACTATGTGGACCGCGATTTTTTTAATGGCTATTACGGTGCTGCAATGGTTGAGATGTCGAAAACACAAAAAGAACAAGATCGTCATTTTCTTTTCAGCAATGCAATTGCACTGATTTATGAAAAAGCTTCCAAAAACACGAAAAGTTACCGGCAAAGAGGAAAGAAAATGATGGAAATAGATGAAGGCTATTTGCTCGAATCTCTCAATAAGAAACTGGTTTACCCTGTTGCAAGATGGATCGGAGCAACGGCTGACTATCTGTATGAAAATAATGAAGTAAAAAAAGGCGACCAGCTCATAGAAAAAATGCTTGAGTATAATGAATCGCTTACGCCGGATGAACAAATAATTATGTTAAGCGAATGCTCCGAATCTGCGGTTCATATCAGAAAATCATTGCGAGAAGAACTGGAAAAAACATACTGCTCTCAGAAATCAAAAATACTTCTTGAATTTGACAGCCTTGCCAATGCGGGATTAAATCTGATGAAGGCAGACCGTAAAAAAAATCTAATAAGCAGACAAGAACTGAATCGCTATCTGATTCAATACCCTTTTCAGTTCCCCATGTGTAAAGAAACGATTTCAAAAAAAGCAGAACTCGTATTCAGTTAAATCCAAACCCAATTCATGCCATTATCAAAACTGTAATCAATAAATCTTTAATCTATTTATGATTTTACAGAGCAAATACCGAATGACAACTATTGACTAATGCAGTTTCTATTTTCACAGGAATTATTATTTTTTTATTTGAATGCGGGTTTTTTCTATGTAGCCGATGTACTGCAAAAAATCACTTCAGAAAAAAGATGGACTTGGGCTTATCTGTTAATCCGAACTGCCTACACTTTCGTTATTGCATTTTTTCTGACCATCGTTTTATTCGGTATTAAAGAGTTTCCGGATTTAACAACTACCCTTCAAATTGTTGGCTGCTCTGTTATTTGCGGAGGCGGACTTTTTTTCTACATCAAAGCGGTTAACCAGCTGAAATTTTCAAATGCAGGCTCTTTGTATCTCATCGGCAATGTGCTGCAACACCTGATCGGAATTCTTTTTCTTAATGAATCCTATCTTCTTTCCGATATCCCTGCCTTTATACTGATGAGCTTCGGTTGTATTTACCAGATCATCCGCTCGCCTTCTTTCAAAGGTGCCGGTGCAGTTTTACTGAGCAGTTTTTGCTGGACCATCGGCTATATCCTGCTCTCTTTTCCGCTCAAAAAAACAAGTGTTTACTGGAGTGTTCCTTTAATGGAAGCAACTATCCTTGCTGTATGTATTGCTGTCACATTTTTTTCACGAAAAAACCATGCGAACGATATTAAACAAATCAATAAGGAAATTCATCCTTTGAGATTTGCACTTATCGGCTTGCTGGTAAGCCTTGGCTCATACTTCAACAATATGTCATTCCGTGATATTCCCGTCTCCGTTATCAGCATCCTTCAATTATCATTGATCCCAATTACATTCATATTAAGCCTGCGTATTTTTAAAGAACGTCTAACAACAACAGAATGGATCAGCTTCGCGACCGGCTTCAGCGGCTTCGCTCTTTTTGTACTAAGCCGGATTTAAACAAGGAAACTTCCTGTCCGTACGGCAAACGCTTCATCCTACATTTGCATTATGCCATTTAGTTTACATGCTCCTTACTCACCGGCCGGCGACCAGCCCGAAGCCATCCGACAATTAACAGAAGGCATACTCGCCGGTGAAAAATACCAGACACTACTGGGTGTCACCGGGAGCGGAAAAACATTCACCATGGCGAATGTGATACAACAAGTGCAACGACCAACCCTGGTGTTGACGCATAACAAAACACTGGTTGCACAACTATACGGCGAATTCAAACAGTTTTTCCCTGAAAATGCTGTTGGCTATTTCGTTAGCTATTACGATTATTACCAGCCGGAAGCCTATATGCCTGTATCTGATACTTACATTGAAAAAGATTTAAACATCAATGAAGAACTCGACAAGCTTCGTTTACAGGCAACATCTGAATTACTAAGCGGAAGAAGAGACATCATTGTAGTTGCCAGTGTGAGTTGTATTTACGGCATGGGCAACCCGACTGAATTTGAAAACGGGATTATCCGAATACAACAAGGTCAAACCACTTCGCGTCAGGGTTTTCTGCATTCGCTTGTCAACAGTTTATACGTACGAAGTCAGGGTGAATTTGCAAGAGGAAGTTTTAGGGTGAAAGGAGATACAGTAGATATTCATCTCCCTTATGTTGACTTCTTATAAATCAAAACATTTTTCGGAGATGAGATTGAAGAAATCGAAACACTTTAAATAAAAACAGGAAAACGCATCGCGAAAGTAGATAATGCAGCCATCTTTCCTGCAAATCTTTATCTCGCACCGAAAGACATGATGCAACAAATCATCTACGAAATACAAGATGAATCTGCGGCACAGGCGGAATATTTCAAGCGCGAAAAAAAATAT
>JBKDJT010000172.1:0-13726 GCA_046345435.1 Bacteroidota bacterium | reverse complement strand
TCACAGTGAGCGGACAATTAGAGGGTGAACTGGGAGCTACGGCATTTGGCGAGATCTATACATTCGGCCCTACGTTCAGAGCAGAGAACAGCAATACGGCAAGACATCTGGCAGAATTCTGGATGATAGAACCGGAAATGGCTTTCTGTGATTTAGAAGACAATATGAACCTAGCGGAGTCGTTTATTAAATACATCATCCGTTATGTTATGGAACACAATGCGGAAGATCTTGCGTTTCTCGACCAGCGGCTTACAGAAGAAGAAAAGCAGCTGCCACAGGACAAGCGTAGTGAAATGAGCTTGTTGCAAAAACTTGAGTTTGTGCTCAATAATGATTTTGAAAGAGTTACCTACACAGAAGCAATCGATATTTTAGTTCAATCAACGCCATACAAGAAGAAGAAGTTTCAATATGAAGTAAAATGGGGTATTGATTTACAAAGCGAGCATGAGCGCTGGCTTGTGGAGAAGCATTTTAAAAAACCCGTTATTGTTACCAATTACCCCAAAGACATCAAAGCTTTTTACATGAGGCTGAATGATGACGGAAAAACTGTTGCCGCAATGGATATACTTGCTCCGGGAATAGGAGAAATTGTCGGCGGCTCTCAAAGGGAAGAAAGGCTGGAAAAATTATTGGGAAGAATGAAAGAAATGAATAGTCCCGAGGAAGAACTCTGGTGGTATCTTGATACAAGAAAATTTGGAACGGTTCCTCATGCCGGCTTCGGACTCGGCTTCGAAAGGATGGTTCAGTTTGTAACCGGTATGACCAATATCCGTGATGTAATCGCATTTCCCAGAACACCCAAGAACTGCGAGTTTTAAGATTTACAAGCTATTCTTGCGGGAACTTGTTTATTTTTAATTATTCAAGTTAAAAAGATGAGCCGAAATTTCTTTTATCTTTTGTTTCTTTTCTTTTGTTTCCTGACAGCTTGTACAAAAGAGTCTTCTAAAATACCAAATCAGGGTAGCAAAGCCAATTATCAGCCCACAACGGCCGGGTCGGTATGGAATTACAGAGTAACAGGAACATCAAATTATATTTATACGATTAAGGCGGAAGAGCGCGACTCCATTATCAATAATAAGCCCTACAGAGTTTTTTCAAACAACAAAGACCCATATGAATATTATTATAAAACCGGAGGAGACTATTATCGATATGCAAGGCCCCCGGAGTTCAATTTTCAGCCTGTAGACATGCTGTATATACGTGATTATCTTGCGGCGGGACAAGAATGGCTCGAGGTGGAAAGCATTAAGGTGCCGGTAGGAGGTGTTGATGTAAATGTTGTTGCTGAGGTAACGGTTAAAATCGAAGAAAAGGATATTTCATATACGGTAAACGGCGTTACCTACAATAATGTCATTCATTTATCTGTTAAGCCCGAATTTAAAGCGCTGCTTGTTCCGATTGGCAACACCAGCGACATACATTATTATTATGCAGATAATATTGGTTTGATTTATAATAAGACTGCACTGAAAGTACCAAGTGCAAATGTTGATATCAACAAAGAAACATTCCTTACATCTTATGATGTAAAATAAGAATACAATCTTAAGCGTTTCTTCTTTCTTTTCCTGTTAGCCCAAAAAGCATTAATCTTTGTTGTTTTTTACTTCTGTTCTTTACGATTTAAATATATTTACAGAAGTGTAAATCATTTTATCAATGAATCGGCTTCTAATCATTTTATCTCTTCTCCTTTTCTCATTTAATGTCCGTTCACAAAACAACCTTGATAAAGGTTTTGATTTTATGGAGAAAGAGGAATACGAAAAAGCCATTGATGCCTTTAGTAAAGAGATAGAAGAAAAACCAGGGTCGCCGGAAGGTTATTACTGGCGGTCTGTTATTTATTATTATTACCAGGAAGACCGAAACAGAGAGGCGCTCTCAGATATAACAAAGGGAATTGGTTTTGTTCCAAAGAAAGACAAAAAAACAAAAGCCGTTTATCTAAGACATCGCGGCGACATTTATCGCTATATGAAGAACAGCGAGGGCGCTTTAAAGGATTATAACGATGCAATTGTTCTTGACCCGGAAAACAAGAGCGGATACTTAAAAAGGGGGGAGTTTTATCTGAATGAAAAAAAGCAGGAAGCCGCGCTTTCAGATTTTGAAAAGGCAAAAAAAATTGACAATTCAGATGAAGAAGCAGATATGGGTATTGGGAGGGTTTATTCTGAAATGAAGCAATATGAAAAGTCGAATGCGGTATTTAATGAAATCATAAGACTTAATGCAGATAATGAAAAAGCTTTTTATCACAGAAGTTTAAATTATTTGTCATTAAAGAAGTTTGAAGAAGCTATCAAAGACATGTTTTACTGTGTTCAAAAAAACGGAGACTACTATTCCTCTTTTTTAATGGCGGCAGAAAACAATATTCCTTATTCAATAGCTATTGTAAGCGAAAAAATTGTAGAACAGCCCGCTTTACAATCGCTCTATTACACGAGAAGTTATTTATATGAAACAAGTAATCAATACCCGGAAGCAATTGGGGACTACAACAAGCTGATTGATTTAAGTGAAGAAGATGATTTAATCACCCTATTCTTCAGAAAAGCAAGGTGTTTTTATTTTATGGGATACTATTCACGGGCTATTAATTTATTTGATGCCGCTCTTCAAAAAGATTCCTCTCTTGCCTATCTATATGGATGGCGTGGACTTGCTAAATTTTTACAAAGCGAATATAAGGAAGCAGAAAAAGACCTTACTACCGCTATTAAAAAGGAGCCAGGAAGAGCTTGGTATTATTCTTACAGAGCAGATATGCGTTTTCCTTATTTAAACGATAAAAAAGGTGCCCAAAATGATTACAATATGGCATTCTCTCTCGATAAAACTTCTTACTCCGATGTTTTAAAAAGAGGGATACTCTATAATAGAGGATTTAATCTGCCCGATAAGGCCAACGAGGATTTCAATAAAATAATTGCGGCTGATAGTTCTTCTGTTGATCATCCCACCAAAGCGCTCGCTCTTTTTTTTATTGGAAAAAAAGAGGAGGCAAAAGAGATGTTAAACACTTTTTCTAAAAACAATGAAAGCGAAGGTGAATTATATGAATTTGCGAGGCTTGCGATTTTACTAAACGAAACGGAAACCGCTATAGCTCTTTTGGAACAAGCTTTTGATAACGGTTTCTGTCGTTTTGAAAAAATTGAAATGGATTCGGATTTTGATCCTCTGAAGAAAAATGAAAAGTTCAAATCGCTTTTAGATGAATGGACAGAGAAAAGAAACCAATCTGTTTCTCTGATAAATGACGGAAGTGAAAACATAAATAACAACGTCTCTGTAAGGTCAGCAACCATTCCCATGAAATCTAAAGGAAGCGGCACATATGAAGTGCCATGTAAAATAAATAACCTTCCTCTCAATATGATTTTTGATACCGGTGCCAGTGATATTTCAATTTCTAAAACAGAAGTACAGTTTATGCTTAAAAACGGCTACCTGAATAAAAGTGATTTTGTTGGAAGCCAAAGATACATTGATGCAAACGGTGATATTTCGGTTGGTGCGACAATTATATTCAGGTCTGTTGAGTTTGGCGGCGTTGTTCTTAAAAACGTAAAGGCCACGGTTGTAAACAACAACAACGCTCCTTTGCTATTCGGACAAAGCGCATTGAGTAAATACGGAAAAATTATTATCGACAATGAGAAAAAGCAGATAACGATTGGTCTGAAATAAACAATCGTTTATTCTGATGCAGGGTTTTGTGCCACATACGCTGCAATTCTTGCAGCAACATTATTTCTGATATTCATATAAAACAGGTTTATATCACCGGCATGATAATTTTTCCTTCTGTCTATAAACGAGAAGGGAAATCTTGGCTTTTCAATCCACAAAACATTACCACTTATCTGTGCGCCATTTGTTTTGGGATATGGTTTATTGAAGCGAAACAAAACCGCTGCTTCATTCATTGATCTTGGTTTACGTAGCGTATCTGTTGTCCAGCTAAGCGGATTTACCACAGACGTCTTTTCTTTTTCATTTTGAATATATTCCGGAACGTAACCTTTTCTAAAAGTTCTCCAACCGACACAGCATCCTGTTTCTTTCTCATTCTCACAAACATTAATATACTGAAGCTCGGAAGCAGGAAGCGTTAACCCAAGCAGATAAGCACAAACAAGTTGTTTTTTTAATTCTTTGCCGTCGAAAAACTCTTTGAGAAGCATGCGCGCATGAAGGGTTCCCTGGCTATGAGAAGCAACGATAATGGGTCTTCCGTTGTTTTCGTTTTTCAAATAATATAAAAAGGCTGATCGAACATCTGCATAAGCAAGCTGAAAAGCAGCTAATGCTTCTGCCTTGTCTTTAGTACGAAAAGAAAAAATATGCGCCTGTCGATAACGGGGAGCAAAAACCCTACAGGATCCATTGAATACACTCGCCTGATATAACATGGAAGTGTAATCTGTTTTGAGGTTGATGTCGGCGTCGTTAAGCTTGGCATTCCAAAGAATACCTTCTGACTGTTTATCGGTCAGCGTTGTGGGATGAATAAAAAATACATCGGCCAATAGCGCTTTCCTGGGTGATATTATTGTTGACGGTGTGCTGTCGGAAGGGTCTTTTTTTTCAGGATGAGCCGACCAATAATACAAAGATGAATAATCGGGTACTCCATCGCTTATCAACGAAGCGGCCTGTTGATATTCTTTTTTATGTATTTCATAAGAAGGCTTACAGGAAAAGAGGAAAAAAGAGATTATAGAAAAAACGCAAAACGCTTTTAAAAGTCTTTTACTTTTTTTATTTTTCATTTTGTGGATTCTTGATCTTTGTCATATAGAATATGCTAAAAATACAAACGATAAACCATCTGTTTTGTTTTTCTTTACAACATAATAAAAATCCCTTTTTACGAACCCCTTTTTCAGACATATTCCATTTTTAAAAGCTGTGATGCTTTTCTCTGTTACCGCTTTTGGCGGACCACAGGGACATATCGGGCTGATGATGAAAATGTTTGTCCGAAATCGTCGAATTCTAACGGAAGAAGAATTAGTAGAGGCTTTTGCGGTTTGTCAGCTGCTGCCCGGTGCTTCGTCTACACAAACAATAGCCATCATTGGTTATCGGCGAGGCGGTATTCCCCTAGCTATATTAACCTTGCTTATATGGATTTTTCCGGCGGCTTGTTTGATGGGGGGCCTGTCTTTTTTAGTTCACCATTTTGGAGGGTCAGATATTCATCCTGAATTTTTCCGCTTCCTTCATCCGATGGCAATCGGTTTTCTACTGTATGCAGCCTCTCTTTCGTATAAAACAGCTATTAATAATACAATCACGCGGGTGATCCTTATTATTTCGTTTATTGCAACTTATCTTTTTTTTAAAACACCATGGCCAGTCCCTTTAATTATTCTTCTTTCGGGAGTGGTGACCAACTTCAGCAGCAAGAGAATTCCGCAAAAAGAAACGCCAGGAAGAATCATCAGGTGGACATCGCTTTGGGTATTTATTGGAGTTTTCGTCCTTGCCGGATTTTTAAGTGAAACCGCCAGAACACAGAAATGGGAAAACAGAAGAGCGTTTAATTTATTCGAAAACTTTTATCGTTTTGGAAGTCTTGTTTTTGGTGGCGGACAGGTATTGGTACCGATGATGTATGAACAATTTGTGGTGAGGGAAAAAACACAATACATGAAAGGAGAGGAGTTGATGACCGGTGCCGGTATTATACAGGGAATTCCGGGGCCCAATTTTTCTCTTGCAACTTATGCCGGCGGAATGGCAATGCGAAAAGAGGGCCCATTAAACCAATTTCTTGGTTGTATAATCGGCACCTTTGCTATTTTTCTACCGAGCGCCTTGTTGATTTTTTTCTTCTATCCTGTTTGGGAAAATATTAAAAAATATGCAATTATTTACCGGTCTCTTGAAGGAATCAATGCTGCAGCTGTAGGGCTTATGGCAGCCTCGGCGATTTACCTGAGCAGAGATCTCTCTCTTTTCCATTTTAACATACAAAGCACCACAAACCTTTTCGTTATTATCGGCACATTGGTAACTCTTTCTTTTGGAAAGTTACCCGCGCCGCTTATCACACTTGTTTGCCTGTTGCTGGGGTGGGTTTTGTAGAAAATATACGCAGAGGAGTTAACGGTAATAGCCGCTATTATCAATTTCTTCTATTACTGAGTCGGGAATCAGATAGCGCAGAGATTTATTATTTTTAATTAACTCACGTACTCGTGTAGCCGAAATTTCAATAAGTGGTGCATCAAGAATATGTAACGTTTTGCAACCCGGATTAACAGTATCAAATCCCGGTCTTTTATACACATAGATGGGGTATTTTTCCATTAATACGGGCGCGCTTTTCCATTTAGCCAGGTTCTGAAGGCTGTCGCTTCCCATAATAACAGAGAAACTATGCTTTGGATATTTTTCTTCTAGATAGGTTAATGTGTCTATTGTATATGAGGGTTTGGGCAGATGAAACTCTATATCAGATGCTTTAATTTTTGGATTGTTATCCAGTGCCAGGTGTACTAAGTGAAGGCGCTGATATTCATCGAGTAATTGTGATTGTAGTTTGAAGGGATTTCGCGGAGAAACAACCATCCATACCTGTTTGAGCTCTGTTTCGTTGATGAGATGTTGGGCAATAATCAGGTGACCATGGTGAACAGGATTAAAAGAACCGAAAAAAAGCCCAATCTTCATACAATGTATTTTATGTTGCTCTGCCAATGATTGGTTTATTGCTCTTCAACCCAAACCGCTTCTGCCTCTTCTTTTCTGAGACTAAGGTTATATCCGGAAACACGAATGGATAAGGGGTCGCCCAAAGGTGCAATCCGATAAACAACAACCTCTTCTCCGGGTAAACAACCCATTTCCATGAGTTTCAGATGAGATTCCGGATCTTCAATTTTTTGAATAATTGCTCTTGTTCCTGGTTTTAATGCAGACAGTTTTTTCATTACAGAATACAAAAGTATTATTCAAATCCCTGAAATCTTTCCGAATTTTGATGATGATGAAAGAAAAATATGTTGTTCGGTTTTTTTACGAATGTGAATCCTTCCCTTTTTCTGACAGAAATCTGCTGAAAGAGTTTATTGTTAAACTATTCAAAAACGAGAAGTATAAACTAGGATCCCTTCATTATATATTTTGTACAGATGATGCATTAAGAAAAATGAATAAGAAATTTCTAAACCATCCCGACTATACAGACATTCTCACTTTTCCGCTATCAGAAAAAGGAATGCCCGTAGAGGGTGAAATTTATATAAGCATTGATCGAATTAAAGATAACTCATTGATTTTCAATACGCTTTTTAAAGAAGAGTTGTTACGGGTTATTTTTCATGGCGCTTTACACCTTTGTAATTACAACGACCATTCTTCACAGGAAATTAAGAAAATGCGCGAACGAGAAAACCATTATCTGCGTTTATATAATAATGGAAAAAAGAATAAATCATAATTTGTTTGTAGGGGCTTGTTTTGTCTTCTTATTTTTAATGTTCCCATTTGGGGTTAAATCTCAGCCTTCTTTTTTAAATGAAGAGAACATTTCTTTTCAGTTCGAGCACGAGAAGGATCAAGAGATTATTAATTATCTAGAAAGAATACCCGATTTTTCGAGGCTAAGCACAAAAGAAAAGGCTTTTTTTTACTGGGCCAACGTGTTTCGAAAGAATCCAAAAGAATTCGGTGAAAAAATAATCAAGCCCTATTTGGTATCAGAACCAAAGTATAACAACCGCTTTGCGAAAAGCCTTTTCAGAGACCTGGAAAACACCGCTCGATCATTGCCTTTTTTCTATCCTGCATCTATTCTTCAGGAATTATGTGAAAGTCATTGCCTCGATATTGTTAGAAATGGCGGAAGGCTTTCCCATCGTTCATCCTCCGGAAAAAGCTTTTCGGGGAGAGTTGACGAGCTTTCTGATGTTGTTTGCTCGGCCGAAAACCTATTTGCCGGATATTCTTCGCCGCTGGAGGCTATTATTGCTTTATTAATAGATTCCGGTGTTGAGTCGCTCGGACATAGAAAAAATCTCATGAACCCACATATGGAAAGGATGTGGGTTTCTATTAAATATAGCGGAGGTGAGTTCATCGTTGTTCAGGATCTTGCCTGTAAAAACCCCTGCAAATATTAGTTTCACCCCGAAACCGTTTCTCAAGAAACATATATCTTTGGTTTTTAAAATTAATTATTATGGATGGGGCGATAAAAAGAAAATGGCAAATTGCTCTTAGGCGGTATATTATTGAAGGAAGGCCCGCTTTTGAATATGCTCCATATTTTGGATTAGACAGTAAAAGTTTTCGAGAATGGATTGAAATAAGCTTTGATTCACATATGAACTGGTCAAACTTCGGAAAGCTTTGGCATATTGATCATATTGTCCCTGTTTCTTTTTTTGACTTAAACTCTGAGAAGGAGCTTTGTCTATGCTGGAATTTTATAAACATTCACCCTTCTTTAAGGGGGGCCGAAGATGGGTACTTCTTTGATTCAGCAAAAGCTATTTCCTTTTTTGATTCTTTATATCAAAAATCCGGATACTATTTAGCCGGTGAGCTTGTATATAAAATTAAAGCCATTGTTGAATCGGGAAAAACACCCGAAATAACCAAGAAGACCGACTTTTTAAATAAGAAGAAAGGATATTTAGCACAATTAGAGGGGTTTTCTGCTGTAGAAATGGAATTAATAAATAAAGGAATGCGCCCGGAAGAGGCTGCTGAGGAGGCTAAAAACATTATAAGATTATCCTCATTATAAAAGATTTCCTTCTGCTTTGGGTTTAACTTTGCATCTATGTTTCCGGAATATGATATCATTGTTGTGGGAGCCGGCCATGCCGGTTGTGAGGCTGCCGCCGCTGCTGCAAATATGGGCAGTAGGGTTTTGCTGATTACTATGAATATGCAAACTATTGCTCAAATGAGCTGTAATCCCGCAATGGGTGGAGTAGCAAAAGGACAAATTGTTCGGGAAATAGACGCGCTGGGGGGCTATAGTGGAATTGTTAGCGATAAAAGTACTATTCAATTCCGCATGCTTAACAGAAGTAAGGGGCCCGCAATGTGGAGTCCACGTTCCCAAAACGACAGAATGTTGTTCGCTGCAGTTTGGAGAGAAATGCTTGAAAAAACAAGCGGGGTGGATTTTTACCAGGATATGGTAAGAGAATTAATAGTTAAGGATGGTAGATGTATGGGTGTTATTACCGGCCTTGGTCATCAAATAAAATCAAAAGCTGTTGTTGTTACAAGTGGAACCTTTCTAAAGGGAGTAATTCACATTGGAGAAAAGCAATTGGGGGGTGGAAGAATATCAGAAAAAGCGGCAACAGGAATAACAGAACAGCTAATTTCTCTTGGTTTTGAGAGCAGCAGGTTAAAAACGGGTACGCCCCCTAGAATAGACGGCCGAAGTCTTGATTATTCAAAAATGGAAGAGCAGAAAGGCGATGAAGAAGTTACCGGATTTTCTTATTTGGAAATAGAAAAGATAAAAACAGAACAACAGAGAAGCTGTTACATTACTTATACAAATGAAAGGGTTCATAATATATTAAAAACAGGATTCGACAAAAGCCCTATGTACCAGGGAAGAATTCAGGGTACCGGACCCAGGTATTGTCCAAGCATAGAAGATAAAATAAATCGCTTTGCGGATCGAGACAGGCATCAGTTGTTTGTAGAACCGGAAGGGTGGAATACAGTTGAAATTTATGTGAATGGTTTTTCCACATCTTTACCGGAAGACGTACAATTAGATGCATTGAGAACGGTACCCGGTTTTGAAAATTGCAGAATGTTCAGGCCCGGGTATGCAATTGAGTATGATTATTTTCCGCCCACACAGCTTCATTACTCGTTGGAAACCAAGAACTTAGAAAATTTATTTTTTGCCGGACAAATAAACGGCACCACGGGTTATGAAGAGGCGGCATGTCAGGGATTAATGGCGGGGATCAATGCACACCTGAAGGTGAACGAAATGGATGCATTGATTTTGAAAAGGAGTGAGGCATATATCGGAGTATTAATTGACGACCTAATAAGCAAAGGAACCGATGAGCCCTACAGGATGTTTACCAGTAGGGCGGAATTTAGAACGCTATTAAGACAAGATAACGCTGATTTAAGGTTAACAGAAAAAGGATATAAGATCGGTTTGGCTAAAGAAGATCGATATGCCTTAATGAAAAAGAAAAGCGAGGGCGTTGAGATTATTAAACAACAATTAGGAGAATTATCTCTTTTGCCCGAAGAAATAAATACTTTCCTTCTTTCAAAAAATAGCGCACCAATTAGCCAAAAACAAAAAGCCTCTCAGATTCTTCTGCGCCCCGGCATTTCGCTTAATGAGCTTTCGGAGGTGATTGATAAAATAAAGAATATAACGGAAACGTATAACCGAAATATAATAGAACAGGCAGAAATACAGTTAAAATACGATGTTTACGTGGAAAAAGAAAAAGAGCTAGTTAACCGAATGGCACAACTAGAAGATCTAATTATTCCTGATGCATTTGATTATACAAAGATTTCATCCCTTAGTAATGAGGCTGTTCAAAAGCTTAATAAAATTAAACCTCAAACACTGGGACAAGCAAGTCGAATTTCGGGTGTGAACCCAAGCGATGTACAAATTCTGATGGTTTACATGGGAAGGTAATGATCAATTTTAATTCAATAAAACAAAACCCGATCACCTATGATTAAGCAACCGGGCTTGTTTTATAATTGTTCTTAAGCACTGGCTTTACCGCCCAGTAATAAAAATTCATTCATTTCTACTTCTGTGATATATTTTTTTGCTCCGTCCTTGTCGGTATATGTTCTGCTTACCAGCTTTCCATCAATGGCCACCTCAGAGCCTTTATCGAGAAGCTTTTCCGCGATTTCCGCGGCTTTGCCCCAAGCCACTATCAAGTGCCATTGGGTATCTTCTACTTTTTCGCCCTTTGCATTTAAATAGAATTCGTTGGTTGCCATACTGAAGCGAGCCATTTTTCTGCCATTTGTAACTGTTTTTACCTCCGGTGCAGCACCTAGATTTCCAATTAGCTGTACACGATTTTTAAGTGCATTCATAAAAAAATTTTTAAGGTTAAAGAATGTTTACAAAAATGAATATATAATCAGAAAAATCCTTTTATATATACGTATAAAAACGTTTTTATACGTATAAGAGGATATTACTTTTATGTTGCTATGAATAATTCGACATGCGGATATTGTAGAAAAACATTTACAGGTAGGGTTGACAAGTTATTCTGTAATGATCATTGCAGGGTTGCATTTCATAATAACAAAACAAAAGATAAAGACAATAATAATTACACTCGAATGATTAATGCTTTAATTAAGAAAAACAGGAATATTCTTAAGTCTGTATTTGAAGAGGAGGTTAATTCTGTTCATTACGGCGCACTAGTAATCAAGGGGTTTAGTTTTTCATTTTTTACACATGAAACCGCCTCAAAGTCGGGAGAAGTATTTCGGTTTTGTTATGATTACGGATATCGAATTAATAAAGAAGGTGAGGTGCTTATTATAAATACATTTTTATTTGTTTAATATAAAATCATTGTGTGTTATGACACCGGTCATATAATAATGTAATAAATGATAAATAGATTGCTAATAAAAAATGAGAAAACTATTAAGCGTTTTACTAGCGGCTTCGCTTGTAATTGCCGTTTCTTTAATTCCGGAAAAAAAGAAAGAGAAGAAAAAACTAAAAATGCCTCATTGAATGAAATAGCTCATATTCAGATTCTTTTTTGGTGTATTCCAGCCAGCCAAAGGTTAAACCACAAAAAATCCAAAAAAGTATTTCAATAAAAAGAAAGACAATGCCGAACCCGGTAACATAAAAATTATAGGATTGTTCTTTAAAAAATAAAAGCTGAATAACTTTGAATAAAATAAAAACCCAGCTTATTTTTTTAATGACCCCGTTGAATAAAAAATAAACAAAACGCGGCGTTTCTTTTTGTTTTTCCCAATGCTTTAAGAATTGCCTTTGCTTGTTAGTAAGGCTATAAGGGTGGCGCGGTTGGTATGGGTTTATATAATGATTAGATTGCATTTGTAAGATTTCTCTTTTTATTTCTTTTTATAAACCGGCACCGTGCTGCACGGCTCTCCGTAAAGTATTGATTTAGCAACCGGTAACAAAAGCTTAGTAATTTCAAAATATGCAGAATCCGGAATCTTTGTTTCTCCGCAACCTTTTATTACTATCCTTGAATCATAATATTTTTCCGGATTTGTTTTCTGTATATTTTTAATCATTTCTTTTTCTTTCCATTGATCGGGCGTTAAAAAATGAATATCGCTTGTTTCTGCTCCCAGGTGCACCGCCGCTAACATATATGCCCACACGGGAATAATAGCATCATTACTACAAAAAACAAGAACCGTTTTGTTATTATATGGCGACCAGTTTGTTTCAGAAAGAGATTGTCTGAACTCTTTCTCTCTGAGAATTAGTCCTTTGTATAAATAGGAAGACAGGTCAAAAAAAAGAGGGTCTGCATTCGGCAGAAACTCCGATAAGTCAATAGTAATTAGTGAACTTTCAGAAACTCTGTTTTTAATTAAATCGTTCAATTGGAATTATTTTACAACCTATATTACCTACAAGCATGTAAAATTAAAACTAGTTTAATTCCCATCCTAGGGGATCGTGTTTTTTCAGAAAGGCTTCGTAAAACTTCTTCGTATTTATACGATATGGGTGGGTTTTAATAGAATAGTATTCTATTGTCTTTAATGTCGGCTGTTTTCTTAAGAGACTCGACCGCCTTATACGTAATACCGCCTTTAATATTTTGTTCCATTTGTCCTCTTTTGGAAATATAATTTTCTCCGGATGACGGCATCATTCCTGTAGAAACAGTTTGTATGTAGAAAACCCCTGCGTTTCCTGAGATTGGTGTAGATACTGTTTTTTTATATTCAGGATAGAAAGAGGCGCCAACAACCTTTGGTTCTGCTCCAAGATTATTAACAAATTGGGAGCCGAATATAATACTATCAGCTTTCTCAACATTTAATTTAAACTTGGTGGCGGCATCATTCAAGTTTTTAACAGAACCCGCTTTTGCAATAATCTGCTGCGATTTCTTTACGTTAATTAAGATTGGTTCAACAAGCGGTCTAGCTGCTTTTGTACTCATTAAACCCTCTTCGTTTTTATCTGTCACCAATGCAATAATAACATAGTCTCCTATGTTTTCTATATTAGACACAGAGCCTTCTTCGTTCTCGAATGCCCAACGAATAAGTTGTCTTGCATTTCCGAGACCGGTTATCGTATAATCTGTTGTTTTAAACTCTGCAGATCTTGGTGTAAGCTTTTGTTCTTTTATGTATTTTTCAAAGCTTTTTTTATCAGTTACAGCAGCTGCAAACTTTGTTGCGTCTGCTCCTGCTTTATCTGTTGTTTCCTGACCGGGAAGAATTCGTTTCTTTAAATAAGCAAACTTATACGCTTCAGATGCATTTTTTTGGTCCAAAACTTCAATGTAGTGATAACCAAATTCGGTTTTAACTACAGATTTACTGTTCTTTGGCTGATAGAATATAAATTCAGCAAATGGCCTCGCAAGGTTTGAAAAATTTTCAAGGCTAAAATCATATTCTCCGCCTTTATCCTTGCTTCCTGGGTCGTCGCTGAACTGTGCAGCTA
>JBKDJT010000171.1:0-4959 GCA_046345435.1 Bacteroidota bacterium | reverse complement strand
ATGACGAGTTACAGCTCGCTTAGTCCGGAACACGGACCTGCACCTTCGAAAATAATGATCGAAGAAGATTTACAAACTGAGCTAGATCGGTTTGTATTTAAAGAATTGCCACGTGGAGCGCATATCGGGAATCTCCTGCATCTGATATTTGAAAAGATAGATTTCTCAGATGAGAAATACTGGCCTTCAACAATAGACAAGGCTGTACGTGCTCATATTCCTTCAGCCGGAGAAAATTGGATCACCCTTTTAACTGAATTAATAAGGCAAATTGTTCATGCTAAAATTACTGCTGGAGATATTTCTTTCAGCATGTGTGAAATCACAAAAGCACAACGACTCACGGAGCTTGAGTTTGACCTGCCTCTTACTTTATTCAACACCTCCGATTTTATGCAGTTGCCTTCAGAAGTTCCTTTACGTATGCGGGCAATTTCAGAGTTGGAGGGGATATTAAACGGAAAGATCGATTTGTTTTTTGAACACAAGGGAAGGTATTACCTGCTTGACTGGAAATCAAATTTTCTAGGATCTTCACTTGATGATTATACTGATGAAAATCTTTTCCAGTCAATGGAAGAACATAATTATTTTCTTCAGTATCATTTATATACTCTCACATTATATAGATATCTGAAACAACGTTTAAAGGGATTTGATTATGATCGTGATTTCGGTGGGGTTGCCTATGTTTATATGCGCGGTGTACGTGCAGACAGCAGCAATGGCATTTATTTTCACAAACCCGAATTGCAGCTGATTTTAAAAATGGAAAATTTAATGCTGAAGAAACAGTTGAGCAAGGCGGGGTAAAAAATTATTTCTGCTTTTCTTCTTCCTTTGTTTTTCTCACTTGCGGCTTAAGCATATTCTTAAGCAGTCCGCCCATGGTAGCACCATAAAGCATACTGTTTACCGGGCTGGAGCTGATTGCGCAGGATCCGTCACAACCCCAGAAGTGATAATAGATATATCCTGCAGCTGCACCAAGTATAATTCCGGGCAAATACCATTTCAGATTACGCAATGAAAAAAAATGGGTCATGATTAAATAGATCTTTTATTACAATGCAAATTATGTTTTTATTTTATTTTCAGTTGCAGTGAATTCCAGGTGCCTCCGTTGTAACATGCAATGCCTTGTTTTTTCAGAATGCCCGCAGCCATTCCGCTTCTTGCTCCGCTTCGACAACAAGTGATAACAGGCTTACCTTTCTTTTTGATTTCTTCAATTTTAGAAGCAATGCGGTCAACAGGAATATTCAAAGAGCCTTTGATATGTCCTCCATTGTATTCTCCGGTTGTTCTTACATCTATAATAACTGCACCTTGTTGCACCATTGTTTTAAAATCAATACTTGGTTCTTTCCCGAAAATTTGTTTGAATAATTGTAACATATTTAATTGAATGATTTAGTTATAAAAGTGTTGTCGGACAAACGTAATCAGTAACCTGAAAGAGACTGCTTTCTTTTATCGCGTTAAAACCTCCCCGTACATCAATTAACTGATCGTAACCTCTCGCACGAAGTGCTGAAATAAATATCATGGAACGATAACCGCCAGCACAGTGTACAAACGCGGGTTGGTCTTTTGTAATTCGTGCCATACTATCATTGAGATAGTCGAGTGGTGTGTTGACTGCATTTACTAAGTGCTCGCTGTTGTATTCACTTTGCTTTCTGACATCGTAAACGGGAATATTGGGTGAAGTTTTTAAATAATCAGCCAGTTCATTAGCATTGATGCGTCTGATTTGATCTGTTTCTCGCCCGGATGCTTTCCATGCTTCAAAGCCACCCTTCAGGAATCCGATTGCCTGGTCGTATCCAACTCTTGCAAGTCGGGTTACTGTTTCTTCTTCTTTGCCCGGATCTGTTACTAGCAATAAGGTTTGTTTAATATCAGGAATAAGTGTTCCCACCCATGGTGCAAAACTCCCTTCCAGTCCGATATTGATTGAATTCGGAACGAATCCTTTACTGAAAACTTCTGCATCTCGTGTGTCCAGTATCAGCGCATCTGTTTCATTTGCTGCTGCTTCGAAAGCTGCGGCGTCAAGTGCGCGTGTTCCTCTTGAAATCACTTCATTAATTGAATCGTAACCTTTTATGTTCATCAATACATTCTGAGGAAAATAAGCGGGAGGTGGTGTTAAGCCGGTGAGCACTTCACGAATAAAATCTTCGCGGGTCATATTTGGGTTGAGGGCATAATTGGTTTTCTTCTGATTGCCCAGGGTGTCGAATGTTTCTTTGCTCATCTTTCTTCCGCATGCACTGCCGGCGCCATGAGCAGGATAAACAATCAGTTCATCCGAGAGTGGCATGATTTTATTTCGAAGAGAATCAAATAAAAAACCAGCAAGTTTTTCTTCATTAAGGTCTTCTGATATTTTTTGGGCAAGGTCGGGACGACCAACATCGCCAATAAACAATGTGTCTCCGGTGAATAGGGCAACAGGCTTACCTTCTTCATTACGCAGCAAAAAACACGTGCTTTCCATGGTGTGGCCCGGCGTATGAATAACTTCAAAAGAAATAGCACCAACCTGTAACACTTCACCATCTGTGGCAATATGAGCATCAAAGGCAGGTTTTGCACCCGGGCCAAAAACGATGGTGCCCCCCGATTGACGAGCCAGGTCGAGATGTCCGCTCACAAAATCTGCATGGAAATGAGTTTCAAGTACATAACGGATGCGTACATTATTTTTCTGTGCCCTTTCAAGGTACGAACCAACTTCCCTTAAAGGATCAATGACGACTGCTTCTCCGTTGCTTTCAATATAATAAGCCCCCTGTGCCAGACAGCCTGTATAAATCTGCTCTATGACCATATTTTCTATTGAGGCCACAAAGGTCAATTTATGGTGTGAGCTTAACTATGACAAAAGTCACACAGCAAATCATTCACAGCTTCTTCCTCGCATGTTTCCCTCTCTCCATAGACGATTTAACTCTTCCAATTCTTTTTTTTCTTTTTAACTTAACGGAATGCTTTCCATTTTTTTAAGATCAGGTTGTCCGGCATCCACCCATGCCGTATACCAGAATGAAGCAACGGCATAAATACTTTGTCGCATTCTTCTTTCAACCATTCCATTCAAAAGATCATTGTATCTGATGGTGTAAGCAGAAGCGTATTGTCTTATAATGATTCCATTTCTGTCCTCAAAAGCGTATTTCTGATCGGCAGGAAAAATCATTGAAAGCGCTTTTTCGGTTTTTAGAACCGTATCTGCAGCGGCAGCACTTTCAAGCACCCTGTCCCAGATAAAGTGATCAGGACGGTACAGATAATCGGCTTTGCCAATCCAGAAACTAAATGAATTTTCTGCAAGTAATTCAGGCACCCTGCTTTCCCAAAAACCATGTATGCCGTGTTGACCGGTGTACTGACCATTGTGGTTGTGACTTGCGTGCAATGGCACATGCGCATCGCTGATATAATGACCGATTTCTGCACTGAGTTTTAAAATTTTAGCAGCATCCTTTGTTTTAAAGGCTTTGGTAAGTCTTGCCTGCATAATCTGAACCCACCAGGGCACAATTCCATGCGTCTGTATCGTATCTTCTGAATAACAAGCTACAGCACTGTCATACTTTCTTGGCAAAGCAGGGTATGGGAAACTACCATAACGGTCAATGTCAATATAATGCCTTGGACCTTCTTCCTTAATCGCATACCTACGTTTATCAGGATCTACTGCATGCGCAGAGATAAAATCAATATGTATTTTATAAAAAGAAATCATTTCCGGAGGAAGCAGAAACACAGAGAGGTAATTGATTTTCTGGTGTCCGTAGAACCCCCAGCAATAAGCATTGGTACAAATAAAAAAGCATATTAGTCCGGTAATGAACTTCTTCATAGTAGGTGTTTAGGTTAGTAAAAATCAAAAGGTTAGTCTTCCTCAACGGTAGTAACGCCGCCGCTGATAGCAAACTTCATTGCTTCTCCGGCTGAAATGCTTCCTTCAATTTCTTTAATACGGGTTCTCGGAATAAGATAAACATTACCTGCAATAGAATAGCTCATCGGGACATATACAGAAACATACTCTTTAAGTCCAAATTGTTCCATCGTTTCTTGCGTTAAGAATCCGATTCGCCAGACATCATTGTCATCAATATTAGCAAGAACAGGTTTATTAAATTTCTTTTTTTCACCGGCAAATGCTTCAAAAAAATCTTTTGAGGTGCTATAAATGAATTTGATAACAGGCACTTTTTCAAGCCAGCCTTCAAAAAAATTAAACATTCTTGAACGAATGAAAAATGTACTTAGATACCCGATGAGAGTTATGGTTAAAATAATTAACAGAAAGCCCATTCCAAAATTGCGAACACTCACTTTGCCCTGATCATCCACAAAAGTAAAAATGGGTAGTAATTCATCAATGCTGGCCACAATCCAGTAAACAACATAGATGGTTATCAAAATTGGTGCAAGCACCAAAATGCCTTGTAAAAAATACTGTAATAATCTTTTATAAAAGGGTGTCTGTTGCATATTTACCTAGTTCTTTGTTATCATTTACCGGGCTAATCTAAGTAAATATGATGACCCGGAATTATCCCCAAATGTACTCCTTTCATTAGCTTGAATTCACCTGTTTTTTTACGGGCAAAAATGATTTTTTCTATAAGAAACTTTGGCTACTTTAAAAGTTTCCGTAGTTTTGCGGCCCGATATGGAAGTAAAAAAACGAATATTGGATAAGGCAACCGAGCAGTTTATGCGATACGGAATTCGTTCTGTATCAATGGATGACATTGCTTCTTTGCTCGGCATAAGCAAAAAGACCATTTACCAGTATTTCGCCGACAAAGAACAGCTGGTTGATGCGGTAATGCTGGAAGAAGAGGAGCGCACCCACAAGGATTGCAGTCATTGTAAGATGCATTCAGTTGATGCTGTGCAGGAAATGTTCCTTGCCATGGAGCAGATTACAAC
>JBKDJT010000170.1:0-3325 GCA_046345435.1 Bacteroidota bacterium | reverse complement strand
ATACAAAACATCTCCTTTGTCGGGCTCGAAAAGACCTACGATACATTTCATCAAAACGGTTTTACCGCTTCCGCTTGCGCCGATGATAAGGTTGCATTTGCCGGTATCAAATACAGTGGAAACATCGTTGATTACTGTTTTGGTGCCGAATCCTTTACTGATATTTTTAATTTCGATCATGGTGTTACAACAATATTGCAGCCAGTGCGTAGTCGGCAAGTAAAATAAGTATACAGCTGACAATCACCGCTTTTGTACTCGCTCTACCAATTTCAAGTGATCCTCCTTCCACATGGTAGCCATAATAGGCCGGCACGCTTGAAATAATGAACGCATAGGTGTAAGATTTGCTCATGGCAAAAAACACGTTGTATGGGATAAAATCTTCAAGAAGTCCCTGATTAAAAATTTGTGAAGGAAGAATGCCTGAAAGTTCTCCTGCAATTTTACCTCCCCATATACCCAGCACTGCTGCAAGTATTACAAGACAGGGAACGACAATAAGAGCTGCGATTATTTTTGGAAGTACCAGATAGGTTTTTGTATTGATGCCCATTATTTTCAGTGCATCAATTTGTTCAGAGATACGCATGTTTCCGAGTTCGGATGCTATCCTTGAACCAACCACACCAGCCAGAACTACACAAATTAGGGTAGGAGCTAATTCAAGAATGATGTTGTCTCTTACAATGACGGCAATTACTGTCTTTGGAATCAGAGGGGTTACAAGCTGATAAGCTGTTTGTACCGTTGTAACTGCCCCAAGAAAAATAGAGATAATTACAACTATGCCAAGAGATCGGAACCCAATCTCATTACACTGGTGCATGAGCTCCTTCCAGTATAATTTCATGTTTTCCGGCTTGGAAAACATCTCTTTTAGCATTAACAGGTAGCGTCCAAAATGAGTAAATACATTCATTAGCACAAATATTGGTAATTGAGTGCGATTAATTCTTTTTCAGGACTTGTTTTTTGGGATCTTCTAATGATTTGGAATTTTTATTTCTAAGTCTTTTCCATATTCCCTCTCTTCTTTTTTCTTCAGATACTTCTTTGTTTGACTCTTTGTCCTGTTTTTTTAATCCTTTGTTTTTCATCTGGGCTTCAACAACAGCAATTAATGCCATGTTATAAATTGCTCTGACTGAACTGCCTAATTGAAGAACGTGAACAGGTTCTTTCAACCCAAGAAGAATCGGACCTATAGCATCTGCGTCACCAATTTCCTGCAGCAGGTTGTAGGCAATATTGCTGCTTGCAAGATTTGGGAAAATGAGAATATTCGGATTTCCCTGCACCAATTCACTGAAAGGATAATTCTCTTTCAGAATTTCTTTGTTGAAAGCCACGATAGGTTGAATTTCTCCATCGCAAATCAACTGAGGATCTCTTTCCTTTACGATTTTTCTTGCATTCGCCACCAGTTTGGCTTCCGGAGAATCGCTGCTGCCGAAATTGGAATAGCTGAGCATTGCTATACGCGGAGTAATACCATAAGAACGTACTTCTCTTGCTACGAGCTGGGTGATGTCGGCAAGTTCTTCTGCTGTGGGATTAAAATTGACAGTCGCATCAGCTAAGAATAAGGGTCCTTTTTTTGTTAGCATAATGTACATGCCTGCAATTTTTTTCACTTGGTCTTCTTTGCCTATAATTTCAAGTGCTGGACGAATTGTATCGGCATATTTACGACTCATACCGCTGATCAGTGCATCAGCTTCACCTGTTTCTACCATCATGCATCCGAAATGCGTACGTTCCTTCATGGATTTGATAGCCTCATATTTATTGAGACCTTTTCTCTGCCGCTTCTCAAAATAAAGCTCTCCGAAAAATTCTCTCTTTGCTGACTGCTCGGCACTTTTTGGATCAATTACAGGTATATCATCCAGCTCTATGCCATTTTCTTGTGCGAGTTCATTAATCTTTTTCGGATCTCCAAGTAAAATAGGAAAACCAATTCCTTCTTCAAGTGTCAGTGCAGCAGCTTTGATAATTTTACTGTTTTCAGCATCTGCAAATATTATTTTCTTCGGATCTTTTCTTGCTTTACTGCCAATTGCACGCATCAGCTGATTGTCTATTCCTAGTCGACTGTTTAGTTGTGCCTCGTAATTATTCCAGTCAGTAATTTTCTTTTGAGCAACTCCACTATCTATGGCTGCTTTGGCTACAGCAGGTGCTACATAACTAAGAAGTCTTGGGTCGAGCGGTTTAGGGATGATGTAGTTTGGGCCAAATGAAATTGTTTTTTCATTGTATGCCATATTCACGATATCCGGAACCGGTGTTTTTGCCAGTTCTGCAAGTGCTTTAACTGCTGCAAGTTTCATCTCTTCATTGATGCAGTTTGCTCTAACATCAAGCGCACCTCTGAAAATGTACGGAAAGCCAAGCACATTGTTTACCTGATTGGGATAATCACTTCTGCCCGTTGCCATGATAATATCTTTCCTTACGGCAGTAGCTGCTTCCCAGGTTATTTCCGGATCCGGATTTGCCATCGCAAACACAATCGGGTTTCGGTTCATCGATCGTACCATCTCCTGACTGATCACATTCCCTTTGCTTAGTCCGATAAAAATATCTGATCCTTTCATGGCTTCTGCCATAGATAGATTTTTCCCTTTTCTAGCAAATGATTTTTTCTGCTCATCTAGGTCTGTTCTACTTTCATGAATAAGCCCTTTGCTATCGAATACTGAAAAGTTTTCCTTTTTTGCACCAAGAGCGATGTATAATTTAATGCAGGCCATTGCGGCTGCACCGGCACCATTTACAACAAAATGAACACGTTCAATTTTTTTTCGTTGAATCTCAAGTGCGTTAAGCAAGGCTGCTCCGCTAATGATGGCTGTTCCGTGCTGGTCGTCGTGCATGATAGGAATACGGAGTTCCTTTTTTAGTTGCTGTTCAATGTAAAAACATTCAGGCGCTTTGATGTCTTCCAGATTTATACCTCCGAAAGTGGGCTCTAATGCTTTTACGATTTGTACAAATTTCTCAGGATCTTTTTCATTAATCTCGATATCGTATACATCAATGTCTGCAAATATTTTGAAAAGAACGCCTTTCCCTTCCATTACCGGTTTACCAGCTTCAGGGCCGATGTCGCCGAGTCCTAATACTGCCGTACCATTGCTGATTACAGCCACCAGGTTTCCTTTAGCGGTATATTTATAAACATCCTCGGGGTTTGCCTGAATTTCCTTGCAGGGTTCTGCCACTCCGGGTGAATATGCGTAAGAAAGAACTCTTTGTGATTTAGCATCTTTGCTGGGGACCACTTCAAATTTTCCGCGCCGACAATTAGCGAGCTATT
>JBKDJT010000169.1:0-5552 GCA_046345435.1 Bacteroidota bacterium | reverse complement strand
CTATCACATCAGTCAATAATGGTTTTACTACCTTCATCTTTTTCTGGTCCGGAAAACGTGGATGTGGCTTCAACCCCACATCAAATTTTTGAATCTCTGTATAATTCATGCGAAACAGATTCAAATTCTTTTCTTCTGCATGAATAACCTGTTTTCCATCCTCTTTCGTTGCGATCTCAGAGGACATCCAAGGCTCATGCGAGACCACAACTTTCCCGTCGGCACTGATGACAACATCCAGTTCAAGAGTAGTAACACCCAAATCCATAGCATGCAGCATTGCAGGAATCGTATTCTCCGGCATCAAGCCCCTGCAACCACGATGCCCCTGAAGATCAAACTGGTCGGCGAGCATAATGGATTGATTTAATTTTTTAGAAGATGGAGAACAGGAAAGAAAAGAAAAAAATAATGTGCATATCAAAATTCCAATGATCGTAGCAGACTTGTACTCATATCTAATCATACAAAATAATTTAGAATTTCCGGCACCTATGAATCTTTGGCGGGAAAGATATGTTACGTGTATGAGTTACGAGTGTTCAAAACCAACAACTAATAACCTCTTCAATCTACCCTGCAATCGTTGTCAGCAACTCCGTTGCCGGCAATTCCGCATTTCGCATTGCGATGCTACGAACTGCGGCAGCTGTAAATTCTTCAAATGCTTTTTTTGTGATTGCTTCATCAGATGCCATAATCGGCTGACCTTTATCTCCGCCTTCACGGATACTTTGAACAAGAGGTATCTGCCCAAGAAAATT
Organism: Bacteroidota bacterium; assembly: GCA_046345435.1. Taxonomy (GTDB): domain Bacteria; phylum Bacteroidota; class Bacteroidia; order Chitinophagales; family Chitinophagaceae; genus Lacibacter. The sequence goes on along the minus strand of JBKDJT010000169.1, from coordinate 4,788 downwards.
CAACTCAAATTCTTCTGCCAACCTTTTACCCCCTTCTTTACCAAAGATGTAATACTTGTTCTCCGGTAGTTCTGCAGGTGTGAAATAGGCCATGTTTTCTACCAATCCAATAATAGGCACTTTTATTTGTGTTTGTGCAAACATCGCCACTGCTTTTTTCGCATCAGCAAGTGCTATATCCTGAGGAGTTGTTACAACAACAGCACCCGTTACCGGTACCGTTTGTACCAGTGTAAGATGGATGTCGCCGGTGCCGGGAGGCATGTCAATAACCAGATAATCAAGTTCGCCCCATAGAACATCCGTCACAAACTGACGAATGGCACTACTGGCCATCGGACCGCGCCACACAACCGCATCTTTCTCGTTAACAAGCAGACCGATGCTCATAAACTGAATGCCATATTTCTCCATCGGTACAATCATCGGTTTCCCGTTAACATCTGTCATTTTGGGGCGCTCACCCCTCACTCCGAACATGATGGGAACACTTGGTCCATAGATATCCGCATCCATCAGACCAACTTTTGCACCACTTTGAGCCAAAGCAAGAGCAAGGTTTGCGCTGATCGTGCTTTTCCCTACTCCTCCCTTTCCGCTTACTACTGCAATGATATTTTTAACCTGTGGTAATAGTTGTTTATTGTCTTTTCTGTTGGATGATGTTTGAGAAGTAAAATTCACCTTCACCTCCGCTTCTTTATTCACAAGTAATTTGATGGCGTTGGTGGATGCGTTGCCCATTAAATCTTTCATCGGGCAGGCAGGCGTGGTAAGTACGATAGTGAATGATACCTTATTCCCATCTATCTGAATATCTTTTACCATATTGAGCGTAACCAGGTCTTTGCCAAGATCAGGCTCCTGTACATTTCTTAACGCTTCGAGTATCTGTTGCTCAGTCATATTATTCAGAAAAAGTTTATTTGTTAGAAGAATGCAAATTTAAACAGATGCGCCAATCTTTTGTTGTATGTCTTAGTAATAAATCGTCTTATTTTTGGGGCAATGAAAAAGCTCGCCATACTTTTCATATTAACAACCTGCCTGCTGCCAGAATCAGGCAAGGCCCAGCAAAAAACAGCAAACGATACCATTGTTCAGCTTTACGGTGTCGTAATGACAGCAGATAGCCTCAGGGGATTGCCGGCCGTTGCTGTCAGAATCCGTAATCAAAACCGGGGAACCTATTCCAACGACCAGGGGGTTTTCAGTATTGTTGTAAACAAAGGTGATATAATAGACTTCAGCAGTATCGGTTATAAAGCAAAAGCCATACCTATACCAAGAGACCTCGAAGGGAATCGATACAGTATTATTCAGCTGATGGTTACAGACACAGTTTATCTTCCTGCGACAATTATTAAAGCAAGGCCAAGCCGAGAGCAATTTGAACGAGAATTTGTAAATACTGATGTTCCGGCCGATAAGTTTGAAATTGCGCGACAAAACACCTTAACTGCTCAGTCCCGCATTTTATTGCAATCAACACCCCGAGACGGAGGAGAAGCTTCTAATTTTGCTCTAAGAAACCAGGCAAGATCCACTTACTATTCCGGACAATTCAGACCTCAGGCAATTTTTAGTCCGCTCGCCTGGTCAGAATTTATTCAGGCATGGAAGAGAGGTGATTTTAAATCGAAGAAATAGCAAATCAATCAATGAAAGTTCAGCTTATTCATTTTTGATTATGAAGATAGCTTTAAAGCCCTTCAATTATAATTCGTTTCCTATACATTTGCATCGACATTGCCATAATAAGAAGAGTTATTTGTAGGACACACAAAATCTTCTTCATTTATTTTATTCATTATAACGATTGATATCATGATCAAACACGTAGCAGTTATCGGAGCAGGCACCATGGGAAACGGAATTGCCCATGTATTCGCGCAAACAGGTTTTTCAGTTACACTGATTGATGTACAACAGGCACAATTGGAAAAAGCAATTGCCACTATATCTAAAAACTTAGACCGGCAGGTTAGCAAAGGAACTCTGACTGAAGAACAAAAACAGCAGGCTCTTTCTAATCTTACTACTTCAAACGATTTAAGTAAGGGAGTTAGCAATGCCGAACTGGTTGTAGAAGCAGCAACAGAAAACACGGAGCTGAAACTTAAAATTTTCCAGCAAATAGACAGTGCAGCTCCTGCGGGATGTATTCTTTCCACCAACACATCTTCTATATCAATAACTAGGATTGCATCTGCTACAAGCCGCCCCGATTCGGTAATCGGTATGCACTTCATGAATCCGGTACCGGTGATGAAACTTGTAGAAATCATTAACGGCTATGCAACAAAAAAAGAAGTAACGGATAAAATTGTAGAGCTCAGTAAGCAACTTGGAAAAGTGCCTTGTGTTGTGAATGACTATCCCGGCTTCATCGCAAACCGGATATTGATGCCGATGATCAATGAAGCGATCTACAGTTTATTTGAAGGAGTTGCCGGTGTTGAGGAAATCGATACTGTTATGAAACTTGGTATGGCTCATCCGATGGGCCCTCTGCAGTTAGCAGATTTCATTGGGTTGGATGTATGCCTAGCCATTCTAAGAGTATTGCATGAAGGTTTTGGAAATCCGAAATACGCACCTTGTCCGCTGCTTGTAAACATGGTCACAGCAGGCAAGTTGGGTGTTAAAAACGGAGAAGGGTTTTATGTACACACCCCCGGCAGCAAAGAATTAATTGTGAGTCCTTCGTTTCAGAAGTAAACCCAATTAAAAATATAATTGACTTTACCATGAATCTTATTCATCGCATTTGCTTAATTGTCCTGGTAATTATTTTTAATACAATAGCTTCACAGGCCCAGGATAAAAGAGGGAAAGGAAAATACTCAGCCGGATCTATCGACAGAAGCGACATAAAAACCGGAGCGGAAAACATGCAGCAGTATCTGCCTTTGTTAAAAGGAAAGAAAGTAGCTGTATTTGCCAATCACACTTCAATCGTTGGCAAAACCCACCTGGTAGATACGCTGGTGAAAAGAGGCGTGGATATCCGGATTATTTTCGGACCTGAACATGGATTCAGGGGCAATGCCGACGCAGGTGAAAAGATTGAAACAACTATTGATTCGGCAACAAAGATCAAGGTGATTTCACTCTATGGAAGCCGAAAGAAACCAACCAAAGACGACCTGAAAGACATTGACATAATGCTGTTTGATATTCAAGATGTCGGTGTAAGATTCTACACTTATATTTCTTCATTGCAATATTATCTTGAAGCTGCACTTGAGAACAACAAACATCTTATTGTTTTAGACCGACCAAACCCAAACGGACATTATATTGATGGCCCAGTATTAAAATCTGCATTTCGTTCTTTTGTTGGCATGCAACCCGTTCCTGTAGTTTACGGCATGACGATCGGTGAATATGCTCAAATGATTCTTGGTGAAGAATGGTATGATCCCAATGCAAACAAATGGGGAAATACAGAAGGTGTTTTTGAACTTACTGTTATAAACTGTACGGGATACAGTCATCAGTCGCTATATGAATTGCCAGTAAAGCCGTCTCCTAATATTCCCGACATGGCAACAGTCTATCTTTATCCATCAACATGTTTTTTTGAAGGCACTGCACTTAGTGAGGGTCGCGGCACTCCTACACCTTTTCAGGTATTCGGTCACCCTTCACTTCCAACTAATCTTTATGCCTTTACTCCGGTTAGCAGAGAAGGCGCGAAAGAACCTAAACTTAAAAACCAGCGCTGCTACGGCTGGAACCTAAGTGGTACAACTGAAGAAGTGAGAAATATATCAGGAAAACAAATTCAGCTTAAATGGCTTCTGGAAGCTTATCGTCTTTTTCCTGATAAAAAAACATTTTTTCTGCCTTCAAAAACAGGAAAGCCGGAGGATTATTTCTTTAATAAACTTGCAGGCAACAGTGATTTGATGCAGCAAATCACTGAGGGCAAATCCGAAGAAGTAATCAGAAACTCCTGGCGGGCCGATATAGAAAAATTCAAGTTTATCAGAAAAAAATATCTGATATATAAAGATTTTGAATAAATAATTTTCCAGTTTCATTAAAAATGTTCTGTAAAAACAACTCTGCATCTTCTTAACTTCACAAAAAGAAGTTTTGATGATTACCGTAAAACATCCCTGGCATGGCGCTTCCTACGGAGATAAAGCACCCGAAACCGTTCAGGCAGTGATAGAAATTCCTCAAGGAAGCAGAAGCAAATACGAAATTGACAAAGAGACAGGATTACTTAAACTCGACAGGATCATATTCTCTTCCTTTATCTATCCGGTAAATTATGGTTTTATTCCTCAAACGCTGGGAGATGATGGTGACCCACTGGATATTCTGGTTATTTGCTCTCAGCCCATCCAGCCCCTTTGCCTCGTTGAAGCAGCAGTAATTGGGAACATGCAAATGATAGATTCGGGAGACCGGGATGATAAAATTATTGCGGTTGCTGCAAATGACCCATCTGTCAATTACATACGTAATGTTGACGAAATGCCTGAAGCATTCTTCAATCAACTTCGACACTTTTTTGAAGAATATAAAGTGCTTGAAAATAAAAAAGTTGAAATTGACCGCTTTCAACCAAAAGAAGAAGCTTTAATTGTTATCAAAGATGCAATCAGTCTTTATCAGGAAAATTTCAGGAATCAATGAACCTGTTAATAATAATTAACAGCAAAATAAACGTAACCCGTAACACATAACTTTTAACTAATAATGAAACCAAAAAGTATGGATACAAATATGATTCTTGGTTTATTACTGATCGGGCTCGCTGCGGGTGTACTT
>JBKDJT010000168.1:0-2894 GCA_046345435.1 Bacteroidota bacterium | reverse complement strand
ATTAATTAACATTTAAGATAATTAATAGTTGCGACACGATAAAAAATTATTTAAGATTCTAAAAAAGCATCTAATTATAAGCATCCGGCAATGGAGAAACCAGCAATAGTTAGCTTAAGTTCAGCACAGCGACAAGAAGTTGTAAGTACCCTAGATGAAATACTAAAAGAAAATAATTATCGTTACAAAGATTTAGTATTAGAGACGTTAGACTTTGTTAAAGTCCTAATGGAAGAGTTAAAGTCTGGAAAAATCAGTACCAATCAATTAAAACAGATATTATTGAACCTGGATCAGGAGGCGCTAAAAAAGCTGTCGGAGATTCATTAGAACCGCAAAATGAATCTCATGGTAATGGTGCTTGCGGTAACGGTAGTAATACTGATTCAGATTCCAAAGTAATAGATATTGCATCACATCAAAGAAAGAGAGCCAGTAGGACTGGTAAAGGCCGATATGGTTTTGATGATTATCCAGATGCCCCTATTAATAATATAGAGATTGAAGGTATAGGAGTTGGCGATATATGCGGGTCTTGTCATAAAGGAAAGCTTTACGAAGGTCAAGCACGTAAGTTATTACAATTCAGCGGTAATTCTCCGGTAAATATCGAACGATACCAGAAGTCAGTATTACGCTGCAATACTTGTGGTTTAGAGTTTATGAATCATCAATCAGTAGATAAATGGACTCATAGTGCAAGAAGTTCAATTATACTGCAGAGAGTTTATGGGATGCCTTTTCATAGATTATCAAAATTACAGTCCCTATATAATGCGCCTATAGCTGAAAGTACATTATGGATTCAATGTTTAGGTGTATGGGAAGATTGTGGGTATGCTATATATCAGCAGTTATTGGCAGCAGCTGGTGAGAGCAAGATCTTTTATTCAGATGATACCGGGGCAAAAATTCTTGAAGTGATGAAGACTAATAAAACCTTGCCTGAGAAACAGCAGCGCAGTTGTAATACAACTACCATATGTACTAGAATGGCTAGAGGTGAGAATATCATAATATACATGACTGATAATAAGCACTGTGGAGAGAATTTTGTACCAATCATGACCAACAGGGGTAATAAAGATCATTATTTAAAATTAATGGTAGATGCAAGTAGTAAGAATACGCCTAAAGTTGATAAGCAAGAGCTAGATAAGTTAATAATAATAAATTGCTTATTTCATGGCCGGGAAAAATTTGCCGAGATAAAAGATTATTATCCTGAAGAATGCAAATATTTTTTGGATAAAATTAGTTCGATCTACAAAATTGACCATGAATGCCGAAATTATGATTCCAGAAAAAGGCTAAGACATCATAAGAAAAATAGCAGCAAGCATATTAAAAACATATATGATAAGATCAGGTACTTATATGATCAAAAATTAGTGGAGCCTAATAGTGCACTGGGTAAGGCAATGAATTATTGGCTAAACAATAAAACCGGACTGACACGGTTTTTAAAGGTTAAGGGAGCCCCTTTAGATAATAATAAATCCGAGCGGGCTTTAAAGAGCATAATATTACAGCGTAAAAATTCTTTGTTTTTCAAGACCAGGAATAGTGCTGCAATATGGAGTGGCTTAAGTAGCATAGTAAGGACATGTGAGGCAAACGGCATCAACGGCTTTGCTTATTTTAACTGGATTCAAACGAACTGGAAGAAAGTACAAAAAGATGCAAGCAGTTACCTACCATGGAAATACTTGGAGTATCGGAATAATACCGAGTTAGTAGCTGCTTAAAGGTCTCCAGTTTTTTGCCAGTTTTGCTGATAAAGGGTCACCATTATTAATTAGAATGTGTAGGGATCGATGACAGATTTGTTGGTAGGTTGAACCATTTAGAGATTGTATTTTATATTTAAATTTACCTTGAGAAAGTCTTTTTGTACAGAGCCAGAATCCTTGACCATCGAACGATAGGACTTTAATAGTGGTTTTGCTTTTGTTATAAAATAGAAATAAAGCCCCACCCATAGGGTTTATGGTAAGTTTTTGGTTACAAACGGCAATAAGACCATCGATACCTTTTCGGAAATCAATATGTATGGTTGCAACAAATATGGTTGATTGAGGCGTTAATTGGAGCATAAAAAGGTATTAATAATGCTGGTTGGATCGGAAGTGTGAATAATAAGCCTGATACCATTTGGTTTTATCATCTCGCAAGTGAAGTTTAAGGGTGGCGCAGGGTTGATTAGCTGATTCTTTTGTGGCTGGTTTGGATCAACGAAATTGAAAGGAATAAAATTAAGTGATTCAGTTCCTGAAGTTTGCTGATTTTTGCTATCAAGTGAGTAATTTTGATCTTTTTGGATATTATAAAGAAAGGATCTACTGACACCTAAGGCAACAGCAACTTGTGATATTGGATATGAACTTAATAATTGCCTGGCATTGGTTTTTAGATGAGAAGGAATAGAAGAAAATTTACTATTTTTTTTATTATCTCGCCAGACTTGGAACTGGTTAGCAACTTCCTCTAATGTAGATATAGTTGAACTCATATTAATGCACCTGTAATATATTTTAAAAGCGCATATTATTTTAATATTTTACCGTAGTTATGCATTTTTACTAAAGGGACACCAAGGAGAAATTAGCAGAGATTCTTACTACTACTCACCCAGAATGTCAAGTTAATATAATAGAAACAGAGGTAGAGCTACAAAGATACAATAATTGTGGCCTTGAAGTTATTGAAAACCTTATGCAACACGTTACCGGTCACCGCCTCAACCAAGAAGATGCTCTCCCTGTTCACGCTTTGTTATTTGATGATGCAATCATGTTAGCAGGAGATTCGAATTACTGAGTTAATATTGGGTCTGTCCAAATAAGCTATATAATGACAATATATGATTTAAGAGAAGTAAAATGACACAAAAT
>JBKDJT010000167.1:0-16775 GCA_046345435.1 Bacteroidota bacterium | reverse complement strand
TTATGGGGAGATGAAGAAATAGCAGATAACTTTTCAGGAGTCATATTTGGTGCTGTTGCTTGCTCATCTTCAGTCATTTCTTTTTCTACAGAACTTGCAGGTATGCGATTACTTACTGTTACCACTACAGGATTTCCAAACAAATCCGTTTGTACATTTCCTGAAACAGGTAGCTCCTCTCCGAGCAATCGTTTCGCAGCGGTACGGAATTCAAGTTCTCCGAATATTTTCAGCAAGCCGTTTTTATCCCACTCTTTCAAACGAAAATCCTCTTCGTGAAACTGTACCGGCACGTTGGTGATAATGGTCGCGAGTTTTTTACTCATCAACGCCAAGTCGACCCCGTTGCGCACCTTCTCTCCTACCGCTCCCTTGATTTCAGCTGCATGCTCAATCACATTCTCAAGTGTGCCATATTCAGCAAGTAATTTCGCCGCTGTTTTTTCTCCAACGCCGGGAATACCGGGTATATTATCTACTGCATCACCCATCATGCCCAGCATATCAATAACCTGGTTCACATCTTTGATATTCCATTTGGCACAAACGTCTTCGGGTCCTAATATTTCTGCATCACCACCTTGATATCCGGGCTTATAAATTTTTATTTGATCACTCACAAGCTGACCGTAGTCTTTATCGGGCGTCACCATAAACACCTCGTATCCGTGCCTTGCAGCCTGTTGGCTAAGCGTTCCGATGATATCATCTGCTTCATAACCATCTAATTCGATAACAGGAATTTGAAAACCTCGAATGATATCTTTGATATCGGGTATTGCGGCGAGTAAATCCTCCGGTGCTTCCTGCCTGTTAGCTTTGTAATCGGCAAAGTCTGTATGTCTCTCTGTAGGTGCATGTGTATCAAAACAAACAGCCATATGCGTGGGCTTTTGTTTATTGATCAACTCCACCAAAGTATTGGTGAACCCAAACTGCGCATTTGTGTTTTTACCGGTTGTTGTAATTCGAGGATTACGGATCAATGCATAATACGCTCTGAAAACAAGTGCCATCGCATCAAGAAGAAATAACTTTTTATCAGCCATGCCGCTAAGTTAAGCAACCTTGTGTTGAAGACACGACGAAAAGGGAGCAGCAAAAACTGCCCCCTGTCAACTGGAAACAAAACCGACAAAAAAATAAATAGGGTACGAACCTGCCGGTTCGCTTAAATCAGTTGAGTAATAAATAAGTTATTTGCCCTTGACTTCAGCCAGTTCTTTTTCAGATGGCTTTGCAGGGTTCTGTTGTGTAGCAGCCTGTTCTTTCGTGGATGAACTTTTTCCTGATGCAACTCTTGCAAGAAATGAGTCTTCCTTGTAAAAGAGATTTAAATAAATGGCGAATAGGAAAAATACGAAGGCGAAGAAACGCAATGGTTTTTTCATGACAATTGGATTTAGTTTTTCTTAAATATTGGACAATCAAATATACAATTTCTTTCGGAAAAACAAAAAAAGGATTTGTGATTTTCAATACTAAGTGTAAACGCTTAGTGTCAGCAATTGTGCAAAAATAGATTAGAATTAAAAGAATAAAAGAATGAAGATTATCAAAAATAATTCGGTGCGTAGTTTAAATAATGCATACAACAGATCTGAATTACAGGAATGAAAACCAGTAGCATATTGAATAAATGCTTAGGAAAGATTATCTTTAAAGCAGCGCATTCTCTTTGAGAGACAAGAGAACATGTTTTTTAAAGAATAAACTGTTTCGTATGGTCAAAAAACTTGAAGGTGAACGCTGGAAAGAAGCAAAATTTCCATCATCACTGAAAAAGAAATATGCAATCAGTAACAAAGGTCGCCTGGCCAGTTTCAGAGAAGACCTTCTCAAAGACGGAACTTTGCTGAACGGAAGCTTGCAGGAAGGATATAAAATCATGCGCTACAATGTTTACTCAGTCAAGGGCATTAAATATGAATTTGTTTTTTTTCATACCCTTGTTGCTCGATATTTCTGTAAACAAAAATCGCCCAAACATAACAGAATCATATTTAAAGATTTTAACCGCAAAAATATTACGGCAGAAAACCTGAAATGGGTTACCGCGGAAGAGCAATATGCACATAGCGTTCAAAGTCCGCAATACATCAAAGCAAGCAAAACTCTTAGAAAACCTACAAAGGGAACAAGCCTGAACGCCGAAAAGGTTATCAAAATCAAAAAAGCCCTAAAACAAGGCAAAACACTGAAAGAACTTGCAACCCGGTATAAGGTTAGTGACATGCAAATTCACCGCATTAAAACCGGAGAAAACTGGGGTCATATAAAAGCATAAGGCAACGGCTCAATCACAATTTTCTTCTTTTTACCGAATAAGTACAAACACCGGTATCAACTACTGATTTTCAGTCAATTATAAAATTCTGAGGGCTCAAAAACCAGCAAAAAGGATTAAACTTGCGGATTTTGGCTACCTTTGCGGTCCAAAAAACCGGATGGGCTGAATGAAAAAGTTGTTTTTCATAATTTCTCTTTTTGCGATGCAGACTGTTTTCAGTTCGTCATCACCGGGCCCCATTGTATCGTTTTTTCCTCCGCAACCTTCTGTTTTCATCGATACGCTTCAGTCTACAAAAAAAGATAAAGCTTTTTCAGACGCTGATTTAATAGAAAACAAAAGTGCTGCTCACTTTAAATATGCCATCAAACTGAAAGTACAGGTAGAGCTTGTAAAAGACCTCGATCTGTTTAAAGCTTTATCAGAATGGCATGGCACCAGATATGTGTTTGGCGGAAATTCTAAAAAAGGAATTGACTGCAGCGGCTTTACCCAGCAGGTGATGAAAGAAGTGTACGGCATCAGTCTTCATAGAATTGTAGGCGCTCAATACAGCCAATGTCAGCCAATTGAAAAAGAAGAACTGAAACAGGGAGACCTACTTTTTTTCCATACAACACGTGCCGGGCTCTCGCACGTGGGCCTCTATCTTGGCGATAATAAATTTATTCATGCCTCATGTACAAAAGGTGTAACCGTAGACGACCTGAATAGCAGCTATTATAAAAAGGCTTATCGCAAATCAGGAAGAATTTTAACGGATCAGTGATTCCTGCCACTTACAACTTCCTTTTTCGTCACTTTTTCCCTTCCGATTTTTTATAACACAGTACCACCTCCCGCAACAGGTTGTTCCTTTGATATATTAAAGGAATGATAAATATTTAACCCCCTATTCTTTTATAAAAGGATGACTGATTATATTTATCAAAAAAACAACCATGCACAAATCTGTTTTTGTTTTGTTCATCAGCACTCTTTTTTGTCTGATCAGTTGTGCGCAAAATAATAATCATAATAAAGAAAAAACTAAACAGACGAATGTCAGTGATGCAGAAAAAAAAGAAACACAGATTGTTATAAAGAAAAAATACATCAATTACGATGCAAAAAGAAGGGCGTTGTCAATTGAATATTTAAAAACAAGACACGGCCTCACAGTTACAGATCCCGTTATCGAGCCCAAAATAATTGTACTACACTATACCGGTGGCGGAACACTGCAGAGTAATTTCAATTACTTCAATCAAACAGAAATAGAAGCCGGTAGGGAAAAAAACAGAAAACAAAGCAAACTGAATGTTTCGGCGCAATTTCTTGTAGACAGAGACGGAACAATCTATCAGATAATGGATGACAGCCTTTTTGCAAGGCATGCAATCGGGCTTAATTATTGTGCGATCGGTGTAGAAAATATTGGCGGTGATAAAAATCCATTGACGAAAGAACAGGTGGCTGCAAATATCAAACTGGTGAGGCATTTATGCAAAAAATACAAGATAGAATACCTAATCGGACACTCAGAATATACCCGCTTCCGTAATACTCCGCTTTGGAGAGAAACAGATCCCGGCTATATCACCTACAAAGCAGATCCTGGAGAAGATTTCATGAAAAAAGTGAGGGCGCAACTCACGGATCTAAAACTAAAAGATAAACCGTAAAAATAGGCATGGGAAAAACGAAGAAACGTTTCAATACGAGAAGGACAACCTTGTTTATTTCTGCAGCTATTTTTGTAATTGGCTTGTTAGCATTTGCTTTAAGGCATCAAATACTTTATTACGTACATGCTGCACTGCGTTATACAAAAACAAATTACACTGCATCTGCAAAATGTAATGGTTGTGCTGCTGTATTTACTGACGGGATAGCTACTCATCAAAAAGCATATTCAGGCAATGAAGGAATAGATCCACAAACAACAGATGAAAAACTTGACATATTATTAAAAAAAGGAGAACTCGTAAAACTTTATTCCGGCAACGACTATATCGTACTTAATATGATCGACTCAAAACCCTATGTTGATCCCAAATGTGTAGAGATCCTAAACAATCTTTCACTGAAATACCGTCAAAGATGCCTTGACTCAAACATAAGTTATTTTCCTTTTGCTATTTCCAGCGGAACCAGATCTAAAGAATCGGTTAAAAGATTAATTGAAAAAAGGAAAAATCCAAATGCGATACGCAACAGCGCCCACCTTCGTGGAAAAACAATAGACATCAGGTATGATAACTTTGGAGGCAAAGAGAAACAATTGTCTTTATTCACAGCAGTCTTGAAAGAGATGAAAGATGACAATAAGTGCTTTGTCAAATTTGAAAAAAACGGATGCTTACATATTACGGTCAATTAAAGCAACGGCCAGATTATTTTCGCTATCGAATTGTCAATCTGGCTCTTGTATGAATAACAAATTGATTTTCAGATTTCTACGATTTTATCTTTGATGCTATTTTGCCATATTAAAGAGAACCCTTACTTTAGATTACCAAAACACTCACTTACCAACCAATTAACCAAAGCTTGCCTGCCTCAATATGTTCTAAACACCGGAACCCATTGTTTTAATATTTTGACTTATGGCATTAAATTATTTTCTAATTACTAATTGATTATTATGTACAACGAACAACTCGAAAAACTCATTGAAATGGCTCTTATGGACGGAGAGCTTACTGAAAAGGAAAAACAGATTCTTTTTAAGAAAGCGGAATCCTTTGGGGTAGATCTCGATGAGTTTGAAATGGTACTTGAAGCGAAACTTTTTGAAAAAAAGCAAAGTACAAGTAAAGCAGAAGCCCCTGTTGCAGCTGCGCCAAAGTCAGATAAACTTGGTGATATAAAAAAATGTCCGGCCTGCGGAGCAATTATTGGTGCATTTAAAGCAATATGTTCTGACTGCGGACATGAATTTTCAAATATTGAAGCAACTAACTCAACGCAAAAACTTTACAATGAACTTGTAAAAATTGAGGAAGAAGAAAGAAATCGACCTGTGAGAGAAAAAAAGAAAGACAAAAAAAATAATTCATCCTCATTTTTTGACAGACTATTGGATGATGGAGATGATGATGATGATGATGATTATGATCTTTCAGAAGATTTGAGAGAATCTCGATTAGAAGCTGTTATTTTTAAAAGAATGGCTGGTGTTGTTTCTATTTTCCCCGTTCACAATACAAAAAATGATAGTATAGTGTTTATGATTTTGGCCGTTGCAGAAGGAAGTAAGAAAATTGGCGGCTTCTTTTCTTCAATGAGCGACGAAGAAAAGAATTACATAAAAGCTTGGCGGGCAAAAGCGGAGCAGGTTGTGGCAAAAGCAAGATTCAGTCTAAAAGAAGATAAAAAACTTTTGGAGGAACTTGATCAGTACGCAAAACAATTAGAAATAAAATAAACAAAATACCATGGGACTCTTTGGAAGTAAATCAGAAGGTGGATTTATGGATGTCATCCGTTGTGATGAACACGAATACCTTGTATGGAAATGGCGCCCTTCAGGAGATGCGAACTCAACGAAAAAAGAAAATTCTATCCGTTATGGAAGTAGTCTTCGTGTGAAAGACGGCGAGGTTGCTGTTTTTGTCTATAAGCAAAAAGATGGTGCAATGCAGGATTTTATTGTAGGTCCTTACGATCAGACCATTAAAACAGCCAACTTCCCAATATTATCCAGCATTGTCGGTGCGGCATTCGGAGGGGCTTCTCCTTTTCAGGCTGAAATCTATTTTATCAATTTAGCAGGTAACACCCCTATTAAATTTGGTGTACCATATTTCAACATTTCAGATCGTAACCTGCCTAATTTTCCTGTTCCGATGAGCGTAAGAGGACAGATTATTTTTAATATTACTGATTACAAAGGCTTTATAAAAAATACGCGATTAATCAATTTTGATATTGAGGATTTTAAAAGTTTGATTAAGTCGGCTGTACAAAGCAAAGTGAAATCAATTGTAATGAACATTAACCGAACAAGCCCTTTAAACCTTGTTCAAATAGAAGAAAATCTTGATTTTATCAATGAAACTATAAAATCGCAACTCAAAGATGCGTTCGTTGAGGATTTCGGTGTGAATCTCAAGCGATTTGATATTGATTCTCTTGAAATAGACCAGGAAAGTGAAGGTTACAAGAAGTTGATGAATGTTTCAAGAGATCAGCAGGAAAAAATAATGATCACACAAACTGATGTGAGCAGAAAGAATCTGCATGATATGCAAGCCATCAACGCTCAGAATATGGAAGAAACGCTTCGTATTCAAAGAGAGGAAGCGCAACGTGCGCAAAAACTACAAACAGAATCAAATTTTATGGGTGCGCATGCATTAAATCAACAGACGGATGTTTTAAAAACAGGTGCTGAGAATTTGGGACAAATGGGAGCAATGAATTTTGGAAATGGTGGCGGCATGAATCCTGCCGGTATGATGACCGGTATGATGATGGGTGGAGCTATGGGTGGTCAGATGGCCAACATGATGAATCAGATGGGCAACAACATGCAACAACAGCAAAACACACCACCTCCTCCTCCGCAAATTCAGTACAGTGTATCTGTGAATGGACAAACTGCAGGACCGTTCAACTGGCAGCAATTGCAACAGATGGTGCAAAGCGGACAGCTTTCAAAAAACACCCATGTTTGGAAACAAGGAATGGCAGCATGGGAACTGGCAGGCAATGTGCAGGAACTGGCTACTCTTTTTGCAGCAGCAGCACCTCCGCCGCCACCACCTCCGCCGCCGGCAATATAAAATCGAACTTGAACTATCTATAAAAGATTTCTATCATGAATGAAAACAGCTATTATTCAATCGACAGATTAATAGAATTCGGCATGGGCATTGCCATTGCACAACAAATGATTAATACCATGAATCATGCGATTAGTCAGATGCAGATGCCCGGATCGATCAATCAATTGCAACCCGTTCCGGTTTCTTATTACGCAATGATTGACGGATTGCAAGCAGGACCATTCTCTGAACAGGAGCTATCAAGACTGATTACAGAGAAAAAGATTTCCAAAGAAACTTATTTGTGGAAACCCGGAATGGCAAACTGGGATTTGGCAGAGCGCCTTCCTGATGTACTCAAACTTGTAGCCCTCGCTCCACCTCCGTTTACTCATGAGTAAATGGCGAGTATTGAATAATTTTTAATTTCTAAAAAATAAATTAACCGCCGTGAAAATTAATTTCGTTCTGACACTCATCGCAATTAGTATTAGCGCATTATTTGCTTACGCTTTATACAGCATTAACAACTCGGAAAATAAACTGTTACTATGCGGAGGTGGATTTATATTTATTTCCGTTACGCTGATCACAACAATCGCTGCTCAGTTTAAGGGTGAAAGAACAACCATGAATATCAAAGCTTTATCCGGAATCTTTTTTACAATAGGCTTAATAAGCCACCTGGTATATGCTTTTATCAGTTTTTCCCCCGCAGCTTATATTATTCCTGCAGGTTTGCTGGTGCTGATATACATGAGTCTTGTTTACTCAATCGGCAAGAACAGCGAATAAAAAATTATATAATTTCTTTTACTTTTTCTCAAAAGTATACACTGAAATAGTGCCTGTTTCATAGGCGCATACCCACACTTCAAGTGTGTTGTCGTTTTCAAACACATCCACACCAACGGGATTTCCCGAACAGTTCATATCGATAACGGGCTCAAATCTGTCTTCCAGAATTTTAAAAACCATCAGCTTATTCCCATTATAGCAGGTAACAAAAAGAAACTGATTGTTTTTCGACAAAGCCATGCTTCGCGGCTGACTTGCCGTTCTTGCAGTAAACAAGGTCTCGCCCGTAACGGGATCAATACATCCAATTTTACCAAGTTTATTATATGAAACATAGAGCCTTGATTTATCATCCTGAACAACATGCCTGGGATTGGCCGCTACCTGTATTTCGCCTGATGTAGTCCACGTATTGTTATCTATTACCGATAAGGTTGATCCCCCCATAATTGCAACATATGATTTCTTGTTTTTAGTATCAATGACTATTCCGCGCGGAATTCGATTAGTCGGAATATTGGTCTTGAGTTGTGCATAAGGATACGTCTGGCTGTTCATCTCAAGTACACTTACATCAAGCGAATGCCAATTGCTAACAAGTAAATAACGATCATCTGATGTGCATGCAATCACTTTAGGTGTTTTACCCGTTTTAATCAATGGTACATAAAAAGAATCCGTTGTTTTTCCTGATGGACCCTGCAAATAAATCAGCTTGTCGCTAGGAGAAAGAGGTTTTTTTTGCTGATTGACGCGAAGAAGGTGAATGGGCACTACACCTTCTGCATTGTGTAACGATACCCATAAAATACTATCATTGTGCGATAAAAAAGCTTCTACAGGTTTTTCTTCAAAAGATTTTACCGGTCTGTCCGTCTCATAATTCCATCCAACCCCCGGTGTTTTTCTGAACTTAAAAATACGGGTAATACTCTTTGTCGACTGAGAAAATTCACAAACACTCATGCCTTCCAGATTCATGGCATATAACGACTTCATGTTCTTGCTGAACACAACAGACTTGGTACCCGAGCTTGATTTGAGTTTCTGAACTGACTGATAAACAATCTCATTGTAAGGCTTTAGTTCTTTTACCGGGATAACAGGCTTCAACGTATCCATAATTTTTGTTTCCGTAGCCCCTTCCTCAGATTGAACCGCCTTCCCTTTGCACTGGTAAAAAAAGGTACATATAAAAAGTAAAACTAAATGTAAGGTGTTGAATAGTTGCATGTATTTAAATTTATTGTTTTTATCCTTGAGATCTTTCCTCGAGCAAATTTTAAAAGCAGCTTAAACCGATAAAGGTTATAATAATTTGAAGTAATATTTGCTGTTTAATATCAGCTGTTAATCATACTGATAGATCGGTTTACTATATAGCAGCTCTTCGTGTTGAATAAGAATATGTCCGTTCTTTTTAACCAGGATTAATTTTTTTTCGCCTTCGTCGGCATAATCGGTATTGGAACTGTACCATTGCTGACGAAAATGGACTGTTGACCTATTGTTTCTGTTGAGTGATTTAATTTTAATATCAGTTATTTCCACATATGGCTTAAATTTCCTGAATTCATTTCTTTTATTTTCAACCCAACCTGCAAAATCATAAGTGTTTTTTTGTCCTTTAAAAGTTCTTTTGATGCCGGTGAAATCACTGCGGTCGTATAAATCAAGGTAAGAATCAAGTGTATTCGTGGCATATACATTGCTCCATAAATCAATAAAATCATAAACTTCACTGCTGCTTATATTTTCATATTCATCTATTATCTCAGGTTCTTCAACTATTTCCCCCTTGCCATCAGAAGTTTGTCCTGAGCCACCGGAATTACCATTCTCATTTGTATTATCAGTCTGCTTGCAGGAAAAAAAGATAAAGATTCCGCAAATGAAAAAGGCATGCAGAAAAAGCCTGGTGTTGATTTTTGACATAATTATTAAATTAATTCTAAGATAAATAAATTACTCAAATATAAATGTACTCTTCTTCAGTTAACGCTTTTTTAAGCAGTGGCGTTATCAAATATTGTTAAGTAAATGAGCTTATTAGCACTTCCGTCCGGATGAATATTTAAATTTGCTACCTGTTTTTTCGTATTTGTCGAAAATGATACTTTATTAATTCTCACGTAAAGTTATTTTAAATGCAACGTCTGATTATTCTTTTAAATATGCTCGCTGTACTCTTTTTGCAAAAATTATCTGCTCAGGAGAATCATTTTACAGAGGAAAGCACCCGTCATTATTGCTCATGCGAAGAAGCCCGCGACTTCGCTGATTCATCCAATCTTTTAATGCCGGGCTATAAAGTACTTGAAACAGGTTTTAAAATGTCACTTATCGATAAAACCATCATCAAAGGCTCTTGCTGGGATTTTGTAAATGAAGTGTACAAAAGATCCGGCGTTGATGAGAAAAAATCTGTTGTTTTCAGATCTCAGAAAAAAGGGCCTTATGCCAACGAAAAGCTGGTGAGACCGGGTGACTGGATATACCATATTAATTATCAGTATAATAATATTGAACACAGCGCCATTTTTGTATGCTGGAAGGATTTTAAAAATAAAATTGCCATCACCCTTAGTTATGCAGGAGGCAACCGAAATCTGCCCGGAAAGTACGGAGAGTATAAGCTTAGCAGTATTTACTCTATTTTCAGACCGGTGATAACAGTTTCTGAATAAAAAGCACATTCTTCTTAAACATACGTGAATAGCAACAGGTATCTTAAAAAAAAGTATTTTTAAGGCGTAGATCGCAGCCTATTATGTGTCCCGGCGATGTTAAATGTATAAACCTTGGAAAAATCCAGCTTAATAAAAGAATTACTTTCTGATTTTGAGACAATCTCATTGGCAGAAGCTAGAAAGTATAACCTGAACCAAAGATTTGATGCTAAATTTCTATTGCCTTTGCCAATTCTGAACCAAGAGATAAAAAACCTGAAATCATTTTTTCTTCTTCAAATAAACGAAAACGGACAATCTTTGAGTACTTATGAAACGGATTACTGGGACACAGAAGAGATGCAGTTTTTTGGGGATCACGCTAAGGGGCGCAACAAAAGGCTGAAAGTCAGAAAAAGACTTTATTCCGATACGGGAGATTGTTTTATTGAAATTAAGAAGAAAGCAAAAGGTAAAACAGATAAATTACGAAACCCGTCTTCTTTGCCGCAAGGGACTTTTACGGATGAAGACAAAGTTTTTCTGCGTGAAAATAATATCGATCCGGATACATTAAAAAAAACACTCTCCGTTGTCTATAGCCGAATTACCCTTTGGAGCACCGACCGTGAAGGAAGAATTACAATCGATCTTGATCTCGAAGTATCCAATGAAAAAGAAAAAGATCTGTTTGACCATATCGGAATTATAGAAATAAAAGGCAGCCGCCATTTTCATACACAAATGCTGAAACGCTTTGAGACACCACTATTGCGTTACAAAACATCCATGTCGAAGTATGCCAATGGTGTCATACATTTGAACGAATATGACTCAACCAAAAGCAAGCTGCTTCATCCTGTATATAAACATTTACTCAAAATCAACAACATAGAATAATGAACGCTTTTATTCAACAAGTACTCATCCAAATCGGACTGCTGCTCGTTTATTCGATTCTGTACTTCGCAATCAGAAGAAATATTTTGTATACGCTCATTTCCATCATGCTCGGTATTACCACCTATTTTTTGGTGCTCGTGCTTGTTAAAAATGAATTTGGCATTGCTGCAGGACTTGGGCTTTTTGCAATTTTCGGGATACTTCGATACAGAACAGAGTCGATCGCTATTGCAGAAATGACTTACATTTTTTCTGTCATCACCATTGCTGTAATCAATGCAATGACTGATAACATTGTTATAAAGCTTGAAACCTCTCTCTATATAAACGCACTTTTGATCTTTATATCTTCGGTTCTTTTTCTAATTTTATCTAAAACAGAATTATCAAAGCTGGAATTACAAATAGATAGCCTCGAGTGGATGAAACAATCTCAGGATGAAAAACTTTCATTTCTTTCCCAAAAATCTTTTTTGAAAGTAACAGACTATAATATTGATCGTATCGACTGGCTTCGGGAAACATGCAGAGTAGTCGTTTACTATAAAAAACTGAAATAACAGAATAACAGATTTAAGAAATATGACTTCCAAAAACACCACGATAATAATACTCCTGGGAATCTTTCATTTTGTATTTTCTTCCTATACGCTTCTCCCTCTGTCAGAAATTGAAAAAAAAGGAGTATCCATTTCTTCAAAGCCGGGTGCTTACAAAGCAGCTTCTTTAGAATTAAAGCTCGATGCCCCTCAGGAATATAAAATATACTATTCGCTAAATGGAAATTATCCGGCCGACTCAACCGGGCGTGTTGCTGGACCAATTTTATTAAATCAAACTTCTTCTCTGAGTGTTCGCCTGGTTAATGATCGATTTTCAGAAAACGATACCATTTATATAGGAACCTACTTACTGAATTTCTCCTCCACACTTCCGATTGTTTCACTCACCCTGCCCCCTTCCTTTCTTTACGATCCGGAATCAGGTATATATGTTGGAAAACTATCGGAAAGCATGGAAAGAATAGGTCCTTGCTGGCTGGATATTGAAAAACTTGTGTTTTTTGAATATATAAATAATAACACGCTCGTTCTCAATCATGCTGCAGGAATTAAAACCTTCGGTGGATTGACAAGACAAAATCCGGAAAAGTCACTGCGGCTTATCGCTCGAAAAAAATATGGTCCCGGGAAATTTAAATACCCTTTTTTCAAGACAAAGAATATCTCCGAGTTTAATTCAATCATCCTAAGAACTTCAGGTAATGATTATAATGGCACCCGTTTTCTTGATATGATGTGCGCCTCCCTTGCGAAAGATATTGGTGTCGATTATCTCGCTTATCAGCCAAGTGTTTTATTTGTAAATGGGAAATATTGGGGTATTCACAATATCCGCGAAAAAACAAATGAAGATTATCTTAAATCAAACCATGGAGTTGATATCAGTAAAACAGATTTACTCTTTGGAAGCGGGAGTGTACAAATAGGCTCTTCTACTCGTTATAAGTCGGCAATCAATTACCTTGAAAATCATACGATTGACAGTCCGTATTTTGCAGATAGCATTGAATCTTACTTCGATATCGACAATTACTTTAAGTATATTTCACTTCAGATATTTATTGTAAACCTCGATTCCCGTGGAAATGTTCGTTGCTGGCAAAGTAATACTACAAAAGGAAGGTTTAAATGGATCTTCTATGATGCTGATCTTTCTTTTTATAAACCTCAGTTGAATTATATTAAAAACAGATTAAGTCCGAGAGAAACTGTTTGGTATAACCCAACATGGTCAACGATCATTCTAAGAAAACTCACAGAAGTTCCTGCATTTAAAGAAAAGTTCATCAATACTTATTGTTTTCTGAACTCAACAATTCTTTCACAAGACAGTATCGCTAGCAGAATTAATTATTTTAAATCCTATCTGAATCCGGAAATAGATCGACATGTAAAAAGAAAGGGATATCATTATACCAGAGAATACTGGGAAAGTAATGTAAATAAACTGTTTGCTTTTTCTCGAGAGCGGGCTTTAACCAGCTTGTTGCATATGCAGGAACACTATGGTCTTGTTGGCAAATACAACCTTAAGATTCCCGTATTCAGCAATAATGATAAAGTAAGCCTGAAAATTGATGTGCATACAATTCCTTCCTATCCATACTCGGGCAACTATTTTTCTGAAATACCACTCACCTTATCTGTAGCGTTTGTTAATCCTGCTTATAAATTTATAAAATGGAGTGATGATGTTCGCGAAAGGTCCCGCCGGATATATATGCCTAAAGACAGCATCCTTTCAATTAGCCCTGTTATAGCACCGGCATCCGCGTCTTCTCTGAAAGATAAAATTAAAATAACTGCCATTGGAACAGGAACAGGCAATGATAAACCGATTATCATCCTGACAAAAAAATCCTTTGAATCAAATCAAACGGTCTTGTATGTCTTAAACGAGAAAAGTGATACACTTGCCGTTATAAACACTTCGGGCAAATCGGAAGGATTGTTCTTATGTGCAGAAAGCGGAGACGAATTTCTGAAGGCATATCAAATACCGACCACTAATTTCTTTTTGTCAAATAAAACAGCGCTTCTTTCAGAAAGTAAAGGAATTTACATTACAGATGCTGAAGGAAATATGGTTGACTCGCTCATTATTTCATCTGCAAACGCTGGCGCCATCGCACCTTATTACCTGCGCAAGGGAGAAATTATAAAAAGTTATGTTTCCCGGCCCTCCCTTGACGAGATAAATGAAAAGTGGTACAATACAATTTTCACAAAAATTATAGCTGCTTCGTTGCTGTTAATTGTTATTATTGCGCTAATTATAAGATACAGGAAATGATTCGTTTAATGTCCGTTCTTTTATTCTTCTGTATATCTTTTTCTGCAAGATCGCAGAATGAGAATACAGAAAAAAATACCGAAACAGTAACCGGTATTCTTAAACGTAAGATCGACCCAGATAAATTAAACCATTTTTCCTGGGTTTATTCCGGGGATAATATTAAAACTGAATGTAAAGGATTTATCTGCAATTATAAAGATGTAAACGAGCCTGTAATTCGTATAAATCCTTTTCCCCCTGAAACAATTTTAAAGGACACATCTCTTTTTTCTTTTACCCCGGCATTTTATAAAGAGGTGGAAGAAGAAAAAATACAACACGGAAGGATGCTCTATAAAGCTAAGAATATCCGGTTATTTATATCCGGATATTCGAGCAGGTATTTCCTTATAGATACCCTAAGAAAAGGATACTTGCTTCAGGTTTCCCATGCCAATGGACTTGAATCATGGTACTACCCTGTTTATAATCCACCTGTAAAAATGAACGTGCAAAATCCCGGAGAACAAATCGGCGTTTCTTCTGGAAGTTACTTCTGGCAATTACGATTTAGAAACAGATCTTTTCTGGTTTCCGGAATTATTGATAAAAAATTTGTTCCGGACGATAAAGGTATTTTTATTGAAAATATCAACTTGCCTATAATTCCTGTGACTGTCAGATATCGAGGATTCATAACAGGATTGAAAAACAACCTGAAAGAGACAGAACAAAAACAGAACTTCAGTGATGACTTCAACAAGCAAATGGATGAAAAACAATAAGCAGATGCAAAGAAAATATTATTTTGACTCTATTTTTTCAATTGGCATTATGATATTGTCTATGCTTTCTTCTTTTGCAAGCGCATATCCCACTATCTCAAAAAAGGATACTGCGATTATCCGTTGCGACTCCCTTTTGTCACACAAGATTTCTGACAATCGCGGTAATGCACCTCTCGAATTAAAAGGTGTAAGAAATCTGAGGGTGGTATTAAATGATGTTCTTTACAGAAGCGGAGCAAATAATATCTACAACCCCTTTCTAAGCAGAGCCAATAATAATCCTGTTTCTCTACAAACGTTATTAAACCTTTATGAGTCCGGATTTGATAAGGTTTATTATTTATACAGAGATAATTTTAATACTGCCTATACCCCGGAAATGATCAATGATCTTAAAAATATAGGTATCACTTACACTTCAATGGTTCCCACCAATGATTCGCTTCGTTATTTAATTTTGTCTGATATCTATAAACAAATAAAGTCTCCCGGCTCCGGCGCAATCCTGCTTCATTGCTGGAATGGTTGGCATATGTCGGGTATGATTTCTGCGCTTGCTCTCAGGCAGTTCTGCGATTTCAGCCCGCAAAAAGCATGGACTTACTGGCAAATGTGCACTGACGGTAATGACAAAGGATTTAACACGATCAGAGAACGAATTATTAACTTTACACCATATGAATCACTCCGCATATCACCAGAAGAAAAAAAGAGGGTTTGTCCTTGTAAAATGTAAGATGCAGTCATTCCTTACCTCCTCTTTATGTGTTTTACTTTTTTCATGTTCAAATAATAATAAGGATATAGACCATAGTATGTCTATACCGTTTCTGAAATCCAGCGGGAAATATGTATATGTTAATTCTGCCGGCGAACAGGTCATAAACAAAGAGTTTCGTGAAGCTTCTGTTTTTAAAAATGGGATTGCTGTTGTGAAAGATGACAGCAGTGAATTTTATATCAATACAAGCGGCGAGCTTTTGTTTGGACAAAAATTTCAGAAAGCAAAGTCTTTTAAAAATGGAGTTGGTCGCATAAAAATGAATGGGAAATGGGGATGTATAGACAGATCAGGAAAAATTGTAATCCCTGTAGAGTGGGATCAGATCGGAGAATCTTCAGATGAATTGATTGCTGTGCGCAGAAACGGATTATGGGGATTTATAAACCCGGAAGGGAAACTGGTTATTCCAAACTCGTTCTCCGACGTCAATGAATTTAAATCAGGCCTCTGTGAGGTTAAACAGGGTGAAACAACATTCTATATTGATAAAAAGGGGAAAGCCTGGAAAGAATAATGATATCTAGCTTTTTATTTTAATCTCAACTTTTGACCCGGCTGCAAAATTGAGTTCGGATTTAAGTTATTAAGTTTTGCAAGCTTTTCCGTACCCATTCCATATTTACGTGAAATGACCCAAAGATTTTCTCCGCTCTTAACAACGTGAAAAGCCGGCTCTGCCTTCTTTTTAGGCTTTATCTCCTTCTTTTCAACAGGCTTATTTGTTTTCTTCGGATCAACCGGCTTGCTTGTATGATCCTTCTTTTTCTCAACCGGATTCTTGGGCGTCTGAACAATTTTCTCTTTGTCTTCCTCTTGTGTTTCATCAGCTACAATAACCGGTGGAACAAATTTTACTGTGTCTGCTTCAGGCACAACTCCCCTGTTTGTCTCAGGCCCGGAATTATCACTATTAGCATCATCCGATTTTTTATTCAGCGACTTATCTGTTGCGTA
>JBKDJT010000166.1:0-10792 GCA_046345435.1 Bacteroidota bacterium | reverse complement strand
ATTCAAGGGTAATGAAATGCTGTCGTTCGGGTAGTTCGGCAGAAATTTTATAAATGATTATTTGCAGGTGTTGCGGGTTGCCAAGAAAATCTGCTTTTGTGGTATCAACAAAAAGTGTTTTGATATCATGTTGTTTAATATAATGTGTATAGGTCTCCTGAAGATTGAACAGATAATCGTCAGGGATCTGCTGTTCGTAGCTGCGGTTTCTTTTTTTAATGTTTTGCTGTAGTTTATGCACAGGAGCATGCAAGTAGATAAGAAGATCCGGCTGAAGCAGTTGCTGGTGAATGATGTCAAACAGACGTTGATACAGACGAAATTCGTCGGCTGGCAGGTTTACTTTGGCAAAAAGTAAACATTTGGTAAAAAGATAGTCGGAAATTGTAACAGACCGGAAAAGATCTTTTGTATGAATCAGATCTTTTAGTTGCTTATACCTCTCTGCCATAAAAAAAAGCTCTACAGGAAAAGCATATTGTTGCGGGTTTTCATAGAATTTAGGGAGAAATGGGTTGTCTGCAAACTCTTCCAGTATCAGACGTGCTTTAAAATGATCGCTCAATAAATGCGCAAGCGTGGTTTTGCCGGCTCCGATATTTCCTTCTATGGTAATAAACTGATGATGCATGAATGGTACTGCAATAATTTTAATTGCGCTGGAAAACGAAGCGGCAAGTTAAATGAACATTTAGAAAAATAGTTCTCGTCTTAATGATTGTGGATAAAGCTTTCCGTCTTTTCAACTGTCAACGGGTCATTACAATTGGCCAGTAAATGCTCAATTGTCTGCTTAAGCAAAGGATGCATTTTTGAAGGATTGATTTCAGAAAGAGGGAGCAATACAAATCGGCGAAGCTGAAGTAGGGGATGTGGCACAATCAATGTTTCTGAATTGTGCACCAGCTCATCATAAAAAAGAATATCAATATCGATCGTTCTTGGGCCCATCTTCTCCTCTCTAATACGTCCCATTTCGACCTCAATAGAAAGAAGAGTTTGCATTAAAGGTTCAGGGTGAAGGGAAGTCCCAATCACAAGAACCTGATTTAAAAATGAGGGTTGGCTTTCTTTTCCCCAAGCAGCTGTTTCATAGATGCCCGAAGATTGCAAAATTTTACCCGCTTTCTTCGCAATCTGCATCCTTGCCTCTTCAAGCAACAAACTGAGATCGCCCATATTTGAACCCAATAAAATAAAACATTCGTGCAATGGCATACTGCAAAAGTCGGTGAAAAGTTTTTTCAGCAGCAACCTATAATAAGATAGTTTTGCTATCTCATGTCTGAACAAATAAAATACAGTCAGCGAAAAGCCTCCTGGGCCATTACAAGAGCCAGCCTGCGTGCCTTATTCAGAAGTCCCAGTGCTGTAATATTCAGTTTCGGTTTCCCTTTGATTTTTATTCTTGTTTTCGGTTTTGTTGGAGGTGGCAACACTGTTATTAAAGTTGGGGTCAAAGCGGGTTCAGATACTTCAAGTGCAAATGCATTATACAGCTTGTTGAAATTTCATCAGTCCATCAAAATTGTCACAAAGCCTGAGAGTGAATTGATAAATGATTTGCAAAAGGGAAGAATCTCCGCACTTCTTGAAATGCACCCAAATAAAACAAAAGACACCGGAACTGATTATATCCTGCAAATCCATACTTCCACTGCCGGAGCGGATATGCTTGGTTTATTGCAGGCAATCATTCGTGATCTGATTCATCAGCTCGACAAAAGAATCAATCCGCAACAGCCAACTTATGCAAAAGTGGAAGTGTTGCCTCCTATGACCGGCAGGGTATACCGTACCATTGATTTTATTTTACCCGGACAGCTTGGCTTTTCATTGCTCAGTGCAGGTGTATTCGGTGTTGCTTTTATATTTTTCAATTTGCGTCAAACGCTTGTTTTAAAAAGATTTTTTGCTACGCCTGTCAGTCGTTTGTCAATTTTAGCGGGCGAAGGACTTGCACGCGTCATCTTTCAGTTGATGACAGCAGTGGTGATCATCCTCATTGGCCATTTTGCATTTGAATTTACATTGGTAAATGGCTGGATTACTTTTCTTGAAATGCTGCTTCTGAGTTTTATTGGACTGGTTATTTTTATGGGATTCGGATTCGTGGTGAGCGGACTTGCACGCAGTGAAAGTGTGATACCGCCTTTTGCCAATTTGTTTACACTTCCTCAGTTTTTACTTGCCGGCACCTTTTTCCCGATCGAGAATTTTCCCGCCTGGCTTCAACCTGTTTGCAGAATTCTTCCGCTTACACATTTAAATGAAGCAATGAGAAATGTTGCCTTTGAAGGCATGCACATTACTGATTGCGCTTCTCAGATTGGCATTCTGTTGTTGTGGGGAATATTAACCTATGCATTAGCAGTAAGGGTCTTCAGATGGGAGTAATCAACTATCAAATATTATTTCAATGAGATATGTAAAAATATTCCTGACGGGTATTGCCGGACTTGCATTGCTTGCAGTTGTGATGGGTTTGCTAATGCCATCGTCTGTAAAAATTACGAGAGGTGTTATTGTTGATGCAGACAGTGTAAAAGTTGATCGTTCTTTGATTGAAATGAGTGATTGGAGCAAATGGATGCCATGGATAGATACTGCTTCCGGAGTATTAATTCAGCAGCAAGGTCGTTCAGGGTTGGTGGGGTCGGCATTGAGATGGAAATCCCTGGATGGAAAGCGTGAAGGAGCCATCACCTTCAAGGGCAGGCAGCCCGGTAGCTTATTGCTTGCTTATGATTTTACAGGAATGAATAAAGCCGAAGGTGGATTTCGGATCAGGAAAATTTCAGAAAGAAGAACCGAAGTACAGTGGTATATGGAGTATCCGTTGAAATGGTATCCATGGGAAAGGTTTTATGGTATTTTTTTAGACAGTATGATAGGTGGCGTTCTTGAGAAAGGTCTTCAGAGCCTTATTAGATTTATTGATGATTTAACGATAAACAATTCATAAATAATTGATTACCTATTTACTCTTATCAGGAATAACCCTGATGAAAAAATATGTTCGGTTAAACAATTGCAGAATTCATCTCTTTTATTTAGCTTTGAAATAAGGATGCTTGCCAAAACGAATGCTTAAGAAACAATGCCATTTAAATTTTTGTCTGCCGACATTTTCATTTATTATCATAGGTCTATGAGAATGATACCTGCTTCAATAAGTTAAGCAGGAAATGGTTGTTTTCTTCTTTCAGATAGTCGTCCTTCAACTTTCTTTTATTTGACCCGATGCCGACATTTCTTCGTTTGTTGAAATTGTTTTCTTGGCTTCTGGAGTTTTAGTCCCACCCCTCAAATCTGTAGTTATTTTTTCGACGATAGCGATTGTTTACTAAACATTAAAAAAAACAACATGGAACAAAAAAGACCAAGACTACGGAGTGGGAAATCCATTTTTCTATTCCTGCTACCGATGTTGCTTTTATCCTCCTGGATTCAGGCACAGGTAACCATTTCAGGGAAGGTAACCACTCCCGGTGCCGGAGCTGCTGCAAATATTGCAGTAGTTGTGCGTGGAACAGCTTATGGTACACTCACGGATGCTGACGGTATTTATTCTATTTCCGGAAACATCAAAGCGGGAAAGTATGTGGTTGAGTTTTCCGGAACCGGCTACAAGACAAAACTTGTAAATCTGGAAATTACAGGCTCAGGAACATTTACAGCAAATGCAGATCTTGTTTCTGACGTACTTGGGTTGGATGAAGTTGTGATTACCGGTACTTCAATTGGTACTACACGTAAACAACTCGGAAGCTATGTGAGTACAGTGAAGGCAGATCAGCTGAACAAAGGTGCTACGGGAAATGTGCTTGCTGCTTTACAAGGTAAAACTGCAGGTGCTCAGATCATTCAAAACTCAGGTGATCCTGCCGGAGGAATTTCAGTAAGATTAAGAGGGGTTAGTTCAATCAACTCATCTTCTGAGCCTCTTTATATCGTTGATGGGGTCATTGTAAATAACGCGACAAATCGTGTTACTAATACCCAATCAGGGTATGATGGTGCAAATTTTGTTGGAACAATCGGTCAGAACAGGCTGGTTGATATCAATCCAAATGACATTGAAAGAATTGAGGTGCTGAATGGTGCAGCTGCAGCAGCGATCTATGGTTCTCGTGCAAATGCAGGTGTTGTACAAATCTTTACTAAGAAAGGAAGTGCCGGAGCGCCTGTTGTAAATTTTTCCTCCAGTTTTATGGTAAGTCAGTTGCGTAAAAGTGTTGATGTGAATCAGGCTCCAACGAAATTTGGTGGATCTCCTGATGTACAAACACAGGACATCCTGACTCCTGCCCTGACAACAACAACTCCTGTAACACGTTACGATTACAACGATTATATTTTCAGAACTGCTATTGGTACTGATAATAATGTGTCAGTTAGCTGAGGCAAAGACAGGACACGTTATTATGCATCGGCTTCTTATTTTAATAATCAGGGTATTATTAAGAATACGGATTTCCGCCGCTACAGTTTTCGTCTGAACCTGGATCAGTCGCTCAGCAATAAGCTTTCTTTTAATATAGGATTGAACTATATCAACAGCACGGCGAATGAGAAGCCCGATGGCAACTCATTCTTTTCACCAATGAATTCAATCAATATACTTGGCAATTTTCATGATTTGCAAACCCGTGATGCCGTAGGTAATATTAGGGCAGTTGGTGAAAGAGGTCGTATAAATCCTGTTTCTATCATCGAGGATTTCAAACAGCGCAATGAAACCAATCGTGTTCTTGCGAATACCGGGTTGAAGTATAAGCCTTTAAAAGGGCTAACGCTCGACTGGACAATGGGTATAGATAATTACAGTCAGCGAGGAACGACTTTTATTCCTCCGTATGCTTACAATGCGAATACTGCATTCTGGGGAGGTGGCTTATCTCTTGATCCCACACTGAATGGGTATGCAAGTGCTGCAGCCAATAACTTCTTTCAGATCAACAATGAGGTCAATGCAACATATCAGACGAACCTGACAGATAACGTATCTTCTACGACTCAGGTGGGTTATTCTTTGCAGTATGAGAGGAATGGTTACGTTTTGGCGCAAGGTCGCGGTCTTGCTCCATTTGTGGAAACGGTTAACGGAGCAAGTACAATTCTGCAGGGAGTTGATGATCGTTCTGAATTATCCATTTCCGGTGGTTATGTACAACAGAACTTTAAATATAAAAACCAGCTTTTTGTGACCGGTGCATTGCGCATGGATGGTTCATCTGTATTCGGAAAAGGCCAGCGTAACCAGCTGTATGCGAAAGCAAGCGGAAGTTATGTGCTTTCTGAAACGGATTATTGGAAGAAACTTGGAGCAGATGAAATAATCAACCTTGCTAAAGTACGCGTAGCATACGGAGAAAGCGGAAACCTCACTGGTATCGGTGCTTATTCTCGCTTCAATGCTTACAGCACAAACAGTTATCTGAGTCGTACTGCTTTGTTCAGCAGCACTACCCTTGCGAATGTAAATGTAGTTCCTGAGCGTCAGAATGAACTTGAGTTTGGTTTGGATCTCTCATTCCTTTCAAACAGACTTGGGTTGACAGCCAACTACTACATCAAGAAAGTATCTGATCTGTTGATCAACAGGAATATTGCACCAACAACCGGTTTCTCAACATTGCTTGACAATATCGGGTCACTTGAAAACAAAGGGTTTGAGATAGTTTTAAATGCAGCTCCTGTAAGCAAAAAGGACCTTCAGTGGAATATAACGGCCATCTTTAACCGAAACAGAAACAAAGCGGTAAATATCGGTCAGTCTTTGATCCTGCTTAGTACAAATGGTGGTGCGCCAGTTGCAATTATACAAGGTCAGCCTATCGGCGTATTTTATGGAACATTTTTTGCAAGGAATAATGAGGGAAGTGAAATCAAAAATACTGCAGGTATACCTTTAATTGAAAGAGGTACACAAACAAATGCTCTTTCGTATACAGCCCAAAGAGATGCAGGAGGTTTGCCAACCGGAACTACATTACGTAAAGTAATCGGTGATCCGAATCCCGATTGGACAGGATCACTTGTGAATGAGGTTACCTATAAAAAATTAAATCTACGTGTACAATTTGATGCCGTTCAGGGAGTAGATGTATTTAATGCTGACTGGAGAACACGTCAGGGTGTAGGTAATGGGAAAGTTGCCGAGCAAGAACACCGCGGTTTGATTCCAAGAGGATACATTTCCGGCGTATACCCAATTGAGGAGTGGAGAATTGATGATGGTTCTTTCGTGAAATTACGTGAGGTTGCCATCGGATATAGCCTTGGAAGAGCCATTAAGGGCTTTAGTGATCTCACACTTAGTCTGAGTGGCCGTAACCTGATTTCTTTTGATAATTACAAAGGTTATGATCCAGAAGTGAATGCGGGTGGACAAAGTACAATATTGAGAGGTATCGACTTTGGTGCTGTTCCAATTCCAAGAACTTTCAGCTTCACTATTTCTGCAAAGTTTTAAAAACGCATCAGAGAAATGAATTACTCATCAAGAAAAATTAATTATATGAACTTAAAAAATTCAATTGCCGCATACATGTGTTTAATGACACTGTTGTTTGGCATCTCGTCCTGTAAAAAGGATTATACTGATCCTTCACGTGCAACAGAAGACAAGGTCTTTAGTTCTGCAAAAGGTTTAACCGGCGTTGCAACGGGCTTACAAAGAGTTTATTCGCTTGGTCGCGGAAGTTCTTTGTATAACCTGGTTTCAATAAACGGCTTATCAACCAATGAATTGTTCCTGCTTAACCCCGGTAATCTTCCGGAATTTCAATTGATTTCGGGTGGTTCACTGGTAGATGGTACCAATACGATGCTGGCTGGATTATGGACAACCAGCAACAAAATAGTTTATGATGCCGACTTGGTTATTGCCAATGCCGGCAATTTGCCGGAAAAAGGGTATGCGAGTGGACTGATCGGTTATGCTACTATATTCAAAGCGTTATCAATCGGCAATATGTCTATGTTTTGGACAGACGTACCTGTAGGAACAGGAGCCAATGTAAGTTTTTCAAATCGTACTGCCGGATTTAACAGAGCTATCACATCAATCGACCAGGCGCTTGCAGCCATAACAGCGAATCCGATCAGTGCTGCATTTACAAGCAGTGTTCCTGCCGGTATTGATGTTGTAAATACTTTGCAGGCTTTAAAAGCACGTTATTCTTTGTATGCAGGAAATTACTCACAGGCACTTGCTGCTGCGAATGCAGTTGACCTGTCAAAGCGTTCAACACTCAATGCTGATGCACAAAATCCTAATGTGATTTTTGATGTGTGTACATCTAATTTCAATGTGTACCAGCCAAAAGATTCTACACTGGGTTTGCCTGCCGCAATAGAACCTGATCTAGCAGACAAACGTGTTGCATTTTATGTTGGATTAAGCGGTGCTGCTGCTTATCGCTGGGTCATACGTGGCTTTGCAACAGGAGCAACATCTTCATATCCTATTTACCTGCCTGGTGAAATCAAATTAATTAAAGCAGAGTGTTATGCACGTCAGGCTTCTCCTGATCTTTCAAATGCACTTATCGAACTTAACAAAGTAGTTACAAAAACTCCGTCATCAGATCCATGTGGTGTGGGCGCAGATCTTCCTGCTATTTCAGGTCCTTTAACTCAGGCGGAAGTTCTGGATCAGATCTATCGTCATCGTTCCCTTGAATTGTATATGAGCGGTCTTCGTTTGGAAGATTCACGCAGGTTTAATCGTCCTGCTGCTGAAAGAAAGCGCACTTTCTTCCCTTATCCTTTCAGAGAGCGTGATAATAATCCGAATACACCAGCCGATCCGGCAGGATAATAAACGTTCTATAAATTTCTCCTTAAACAGCCTGCAATGCAGGCTGTTTTTTTATGAGCAATATATACAAACGATCTCCTCCTTCTTTACTACTTTTGTGCAAACGTTAAACAAATGAGTCATCAGTTACTTAAAGGAAAGAAAGGAATCATTTTCGGAGCACTTGACGAAAAATCCATTGCATGGAAAACAGCTCTGACTTGCTATGCAGAGGGGGCGCAGATTGTTCTCACCAACGCACCTGTTGCCCTGCGCATGGGAGAAATCAATAAGCTTTCTGAGATGTGCGGAAATGCACCTGTTATCGGCGCTGATGTGACCAATATGGAAGACCTTAAAAATTTATTCGAGAAATCAGTTGAGCATTTTGGAGGAAAAATTGATTTCGTACTTCATTCAATAGGTATGAGCCTTAACGTTCGTAAGGGTAAGCATTATACCGAAATGAATTATGAGTGGAATTCCAAAACACTGGATATCTCTGCAATGAGTTTGCATCGTGTATTACGTACTGCGTGGGATCTAGATGCTTTAAATGAATGGGGAAGCGTGGTAGCGCTTACTTACATTGCTGCTCAGCGTGTTTTTCCTGATTATAATGAGATGGCAGATGCCAAAGCTTTACTTGAGAGCGTTACCAGAAGCTTCGGTTATCACTATGGAGTGAAAAACAAAGTTCGTATAAACACAATTTCACAATCACCCACACGAACAACAGCAGGAAGCGGTGTAAAAGGGTTTGATGGGTTTATCAATTATGCTGAAAAAATGAGTCCGCTTGGCAATGCAAGTGCTGAAGATTGTGCCAATTATATCACACTGATGTTCAGCGATCTCACCCGTATGGTAACTATGCAAAATCTGTTTCATGATGGAGGATTCAGTTTCACCGGTGTAACAGCGGATGTAATTGAACAAATGGAAAAATAAAACCAATTAATGGAAGCCAATAAAAACTGGGTGAAGTGGATGGGGCTGACCGGCTCTTTTTTGAGTAGCATCACCTTTGTGCCGCAGGTTTATCAGGCATGGATCAGTAAAAGTGTAGGCGATCTGAGTATTTACATGATTTTGATTGTAATGACAAGTACCATTATCTGGCTTGTTTACGGCCTTTTTCACAAGCCACGCCTGCTTCCTGTAATTATCTGTAATGGTATCATCTTTTTTCTTTCTGTTTTGCTGTTATATTTCAAAATGATATTTTAAGCTATGTGTAAAATAAAAAAACCGGCATTGCCGGTTTTTTTATTACAGTAAAAGTTTTCCGATTTTAATATTCGTCTTCATTAAAAAAGAAATCATCCTGGCTCGGATAATCGGGCCAGATGTCTTCAATGCTTTCATAAATTTCTACTTCATCTTCCAGTTCCTGAAGATTTTCAACTACTTCAAGAGGAGCGCCACTGCGAATTGAATAGTCGATCAATTCATCTTTTGTTGCAGGCCAGGGAGCGTCTTCGAGGTAGGATGCCAGTTCGAGTGTCCAGAACATATTCTTATCAATTTTCCGCAAATGTAACTTTCCTGCTGAAATTTCCAAATATGGTTTTCCTGACTTTGAACAGGTTTAACTTTGTCATGTTATCACTTGTTAGTTACATAGGTAAGTTTTTATTGCCTTAATGGTCATTTTCAATAGCCTAAAAATTTCATTTCTGCCGGTAATGAACTTTCGTTATGGCTATTTACTATCTTCACTTTTTAAATTTTAAGATGCTCCAGGCTAAACAAATTTTTAAACGTTATGGTACGGTAGAAGTACTGCGCGGCGTGGATTTTACAGTGCAAAAAGGTGAAATAGTGAGTCTTGTCGGCGCCAGTGGAGCCGGTAAAAGTACGCTTTTGCATATCATGGGTACATTGGATGAACCGGATAAAGGTGAAGTATGGATGGGGGAGCAGCGTCTGAGCGGATTGAAGTCAAACCAGCTAGCTCAATTCAGGAATAAGCACATCGGATTTATTTTTCAGTTTCATCATTTACTCCCTGAATTTACTTCATTGGAAAATGTTTGTGTGCCGTCTTGGATCGCAAAGAAAAAAAAAGCAGAGACAGAAAAGAGAGCAAATGAATTACTATCCCTATTAGGTCTATCTCACAGGAAAGACAATAAGCCTTCGCAGTTATCAGGTGGTGAACAGCAACGCGTAGCGGTGGCAAGGGCCTTGATCAACCAGCCGGATATTGTTTTGGCTGATGAGCCATCAGGTAATCTTGACTCATTAAATGCAAGGGAGTTACACAAATTATTTTTTAAACTCCGTGACGAATTGGGGCAGACGTTTTTAATTGTTACACACAACGATGAACTGGCAGCTCAATGCGACCGCAGGGTGCAGATGAAGGATGGGTTGATTATTCATCAAACTGAAATTTAAAATTCTCTTTAAGGTTGTTTGTTGTTGGTTATTTGTTGTTAGTTTTTTAGGACCTTGAGTCGTTTAGTTTGAAGAAATATAATGTTGTAACTATTAACTAGCAACCAAAAACTAACAACACCAGTCGTAACTCGTAACTACTGGCTTTGAATCCTCAGCTAATCCTGGGTTTCCAGGGGATTTCATTGGCGTTGAGTTCCTGTGTCATAAATCTGCTCAACATAAAAAGGTAATCGCTTAATCTGTTAAGGTATTTGATTACTTTTTCATCCACTTCCATTTGTTCGTATTGCATTCGTACACAAGTTCTTTCTGCTCTTCGACATACGCATCTTGCAATGTGTAGGGAAGAAACAACAGGATGACCTCCCGGCAGCACAAATGATTTCATTACTGGAAGCGTAGCATCCATTTTGTCCATTTCTTTCTCCAACAGCAGAATATCATCTTCTTTAAGATCCGGAATTTTCATGGCAGGTTCTTTTTCCGGATCTGTTGCGAGTGAAGAGCCAATTGTAAACAAACGATCCTGTATTTCTTTTAGCAGCTCGTTTGTATGTGTATGTTGAATGATGTCGTTGC
>JBKDJT010000165.1:0-5665 GCA_046345435.1 Bacteroidota bacterium | reverse complement strand
GTTTATTCGCTAGGTAAAAGCGGAGACGCGGCACATGTCTTGATAACGCAAGAGGAACTTTTAAAAAGAGGAATTGAATATGTAGAGACGAACAGAGGCGGAGACATCACCTTTCATGGCCCGGGTCAAATTGTAGGATATCCAATATTAGATCTGGAATATTTCGGAACGGATATCGGGAAATATCTTCGTCGCCTCGAAGAGGTGATCATATTAACAATGGCCGATTACGGGTTGAAGGGAGAAAGGAGTGAAGGAGAGACCGGTGTTTGGTTAGATCCTCAAATAAAAGGACGCGAACGAAAAATTTGTGCCATGGGCGTTCGTTGCAGCAGGTGGGTTACGATGCATGGTTTTGCCTTGAATGTGAATACTGATCTTTCCTATTTTAATCACATCATTCCTTGTGGTATTGCCAACAAAGAGGTCGCATCATTGGATCAGGAGCTTAAACGTTCTCTTGATATGGATGAAGTTAAAAGGCGAATCATTATACATTTTGAAAACGTTTTCGAAACGCGGCTGTTTACTGAACAGTGATAATGTAAATAGGTCGTCAGTATAACTGCCGAAAGAAAATTCAATAAAGAATTCCATTATTCACATAATAATAATAACCTGTACCTCCGCTGAATGTCCAGTTGGTAAGGTTCACGGATCCGGATCCTGCTGTACTTCCTTTAATTCGATAAGTGCTGACGGCCTGTGCATTTCTATTCCATGTTAAGCGGGTTCCGCTGACGCAGGTTTCTGCTCCAAGTCCTGTATTTCTTAAAAAATAAGCATCATTCGTACCATATACTTTTCCAATACCTGTTGCATCTACACATACCGCAGTCATTTCATCAACACCGATTCCTTTCACAACGCTTGAATAACCGAAGTCTTTCATCAGACGTGCCATGAAAGCAACATGACGACCTTGTCTGGTTCTTTGTCCGTAATGAGAATCGGTGATTGTGTTGCCCATCAGAGGTGAGTTAATGAAATCATTTGAGCCCAGAGTCACGAACCTGTGATAAGGGTTGCTTAATGCTTCGGTACTGGTCACAGAACCGGATGCTGCACTATAATAAGCCCGACCAAGGATAGCAAGTCCGGCACTGGTACCGCCTACCGTTACATTTTTTGAATTGATCAGAAAATTGATGGCATCTTCAACCGGAGTATCTTTCCAAAAATTCACATAATTCCATTGGTCGCCTCCTGCAATAAACAAAGCTTCTGCATTTCTGATCTTGTCTCTGACCGAAGTGAGGGAGGCTTTTGCCCGACTGTCAATGATGATCGTTTCCACCGAGTTGACAGGCACCATGTTAAACATATAGCTGTTGTATCCATCTGCTCCACTGCTTCGGATAACTACAACATCGCCGCCGCCGGCTCTCTCCAGGAACCACTTTATGGCAGCATCAACATCTGTGCTTCCACCCATGAGCAGCAATCCTCCTGATGTAGTAGTGCTCACATCTGCAGCGCTCCCTGTTAAGTAGGTAACAAGCGAAGGACTTCCCTTGGAAGAAAAATGAACTGAATTCTTGTTTTTATTTTTACCTATTTGAATTATGTCCTTTTCAGTAGCAAGCTTCTGCTTTGAGCATCCATTTAGAATTAGTAACGAAATAAGAGTTAAAAATTTATACGTCATTGCAGAATGCTTTAATTAAATTTTATTGATTACAAGTACAATATAGCCTTTTTTGATAAAAATTTCCAACATTCCTAGTATGAGAATAAGAAGAACTTCATAAAATCAGTATTATCATTTTACCTGCATTCTTTCTTACCTTCGCCGCAACTTAATCAAACGATTCTTGCATTATGTCTAAAGAAGTTTACATCATTGCGGCTGTCCGTACCCCGATGGGTAGTTTTGGAGGAAGCCTTAAAAGTTTATCTGCCACGCAACTTGGAGCGATTGCCATCAAAGGAGCGCTTGCGAAAGCCGGAATTTCACCCGATAAGGTCGAGGATGTTTTAATGGGAAGTGTTCTTCAGGCCAACCTGGGTCAGGCTCCTGCACGTCAGGCTGCAAAGTTTGCCGGTCTTCCCAATGAAGTCAATTGTACAACTATCAATAAGGTTTGTGCCAGTGGTATGAAAGCTATTGCGCATGCAGCTCAAAGTATATTACTCGGAGATGCGCATGTGGTGATTGCAGGTGGGATGGAAAGTATGAGTAATGTTCCTTTTTATTCTGACAGTCTCCGTTGGGGTAATAAATACGGAAATGTATCTCTGATCGATGGTTTGGCAAAGGATGGTTTAACCGATGTATACGACGGCAAAGCGATGGGCAATGCCGCTGAGTTATGCGCACGTGAATGTGGTATAACAAGAGAAGATCAGGATGCTTTTGCGATAGAGAGTTATAAAAGATCTCAGGCAGCCTGGGAGAAAGGATTATTTCAGGATGAAATTGTGCCGGTTGAAATACCTCAGCGTAAAGGAGACCCCGTTGTGTTTGCAAAAGATGAAGAGCCGTTTAATGTGAAGTTTGATAAAATTCCTTCATTAAATCCCGCTTTCCAGAAAGACGGAACTGTTACGGCCGCAAATGCGAGTACGATGAATGACGGTGCAGCTGCTTTGATACTGATGAGTAAAGAAAAAGCGGAAGAGTTAGGTTTGAAACCTATCGCAAAAGTGATTGGATATGCCGATGCTGAACAAGCACCTGAGTGGTTTACGACTACTCCTTCTCTCGCTGTCCCGAAGGCTGTAGCGAAAGCAGGATTAAAAATGGAAGATATTGAATACTGGGAGCTGAACGAAGCATTTTCAGTTGTTGGAATAGAAAACGCTCGTCGTTTGAAACTTGATCCCGCCCGCGTAAATGCACATGGAGGAGCGGTATCACTGGGGCATCCATTAGGGGCAAGCGGAGCCAGAATCATTGTTACGCTTATCAATGTATTGAAAGCCAATAAAGCTCGTTACGGTGCAGCCGGCATTTGTAACGGCGGAGGCGGAGCGAGTGCGATGGTAATTGAGAATGTGATATAGGTTAATTTTCAACAGGAAATAAAAAAGCCTCCTTTAAGGAGGCTTTTTAGTTGTATAGAAATAAATTTAGAATTGCTCTAATCCGCTGAAGAAGAAGCTTCCTTCAATCGCTGCATTTTCATCGCTGTCACTACCATGAATGGCATTTTCACCAACTGATGTTGCATATAATTTACGGATGGTTCCTTCATCTGCTTTGGAAGGATCAGTTGCTCCGATCAATTTTCTAAAATCAGCTACTGCATTGTCTTTTTCTAGAATGGCGGCGATAATTGGTCCGCTGCTCATGAATTCCACAAGCTCTCCAAAGAATGGGCGCTCTTTGTGAATGGCATAAAATTCACCCGCTTTGCCTTCACTCAGCTGTAATTGTTTCAGGGCAACGATGCGAAATCCACCTCCAATGATGTGGTTGATAATTTTACCTGCATGTCCGTTTTTCATCGCATCGGGCTTGATCATAGTAAATGTCCTGTTACTCATATATTTGTTTTTTGCGCGGCAAAAGTACGGCTTCATCAGCATCTAATGATGATTATTTATGTGCTATTAAAAAGATTACTAGGGATAAGGAAGCCGAGGCGGTCATTTTACATTACATTTGCAGCCATTTCATGAAAACGATCCAGGATATATTTTCACTGCTGCCCAACAAAAGAAAGGTTGTTATTACTACCCACCAAAAGCCCGACCCTGATGCAATGGGGTCATCGCTGGGTTTATATCACTTTCTAAAGCAGTTCGGGCACGATGTACAGGTGATTTCTCCGACCAACTGGGCTGCATTTCTTAACTGGATGCCCGGGTGTGAGTTGGTACTTGACTTTGAAAAGGAAAATGAAAAAGCTTTGCAGTTTATTGCAGCTGCTGATTGGATTTTTTGCCTTGACTTCAACACATTAAGCCGTACTAAAAAAATGATGCCTGCATTGGATGAGACATCAGCGGATAAAATCCTGATTGATCATCACCGTGAACCTCAAACTGAAAAATTTGTGTGGGGTATCAGCGATACGGGTAAGAGCTCAACATCCGAAATGATCTATGACTTTATTTGCAACAGCGGTTATGCAGATAAAGTGAATATGGAAATCATGCAGTGTCTATATGCCGGTATTATCGGTGATACGGGATCATTTCGCTTTGCGTCCGCTTCGGCAACTGTACATGAAATGATAGCTGATTTCAAACGGAAAGGGTTGCAGCATACTGTTATTCACGAGCATGTATATGACAATTTTCTCGAAAATCGTTTTCGTTTTATCGGTCATGTTCTCTTAAATAGAATGGAAATAGATTATCAATTGAATACTGCACTTATCTGGATAACCAAACAGGACTTGCTGCGATATGAGATCAAAACAGGTGATACAGAGGGATTGGTTAATTATCCTCTGGGTATACAGGGTATCCGTCTTGCTGCACTGGTGATAGACAGAGATGAGAAACGTAAGTGGAGTTTCAGAAGTAAGGGTAGTTTTGATTGTAATACATTTGCAAGAACCCACTTCAATGGCGGAGGACATTACAATGCAGCAGGAGGCGAGAGGGATGAAAGTCTGGAAGATAATGTTCAGCGCTTTAAAGATGTTATAAAAAATTATCAAACTCAACTTCAATCACACTAATTAAACAACTATGCGTTATTTGTCAACATTGATTTTAATGATGGCTGTATCAGTCTTTATGTACTCTTGCAGCTCCGGTTCTTTCAAGAAAACAAAAAGCGGGATGCTTTACCAGATTGTAAAAAACGGAAATGGAGAAAAATTAAAACCCGGCACTTATGTTAAGTTTCATGTAAAAACTTTTCAAAAAGATTCTCTTTCATACAACTCCTATGGCAAACTTCCTGCTTTTATGGGCGTTGATTCAGTAGGAAGGCCTTATGATTTAACCGAAGTAATGCCTTTATTATCTGTAGGCGACAGTGTCATCGTTATACAGCTGATAGATTCAATTGCAAAGTTTATGGGCGGACAAATTCCTCCCGGGTTTAAAAAGGGAGATAAAATAAAATATCACATTTCTATTTTAGAAACATATAAAAATATGCCGGAAGCACAAGCCGCATTTGACAAAGAAATGGATAATCAAAAGAGAAAAGAAAGTGCAGAAATTGAAAAATACCTCAAAGACAAAAATATAAATGCAGTAAAAACGCAACTGGGTACTTATGTGGAAATTATTAATGCCGGACAAGGGCCCAAGCCGGATTCTGGCAAGCAGGTTTCTGTAAAGTACACCGGCTCAAAATTCAACGGTAAAAAATTTGACTCAAATGTGGATACAACATTTGGACACACTGCACCTCTTGATGTATTAATTGGTCAGATGAATGTTGTGCCGGGTTTTGAAGATGGAATTAAACAATTAGCTAAAGGAGGGAAGGCACGCGTATTTATTCCTTCTATGCTTGCTTATGGAATGAGTGGTAGTGCTCCTGCAATCGAGCCTCTTGAAAACCTCATTTTTGAGATTGAAGTGCTCGATATTAAGCAGG
Organism: Bacteroidota bacterium; assembly: GCA_046345435.1. Taxonomy (GTDB): domain Bacteria; phylum Bacteroidota; class Bacteroidia; order Chitinophagales; family Chitinophagaceae; genus Lacibacter. The sequence continues at coordinate 156 of JBKDJT010000165.1, read as the reverse complement.
CACCCAAGCCGGAACCTGCTCCGCCAATGCCCGACAAAGTAGATGTGCCCGTTACTGATACAACAAAGTCTGCTAAAGGAGATAATAAATCACCTGACAAGAAAAAATAGGCCGTCAAAACATTAAAAAAATTCATAAAGGATCTCTGAAAAGAGG